>DATISD010000001.1:0-6608 GCA_035469005.1 Pyrinomonadaceae bacterium
TCTTTCGGTCGATCAGGACTGTGCTTAGAAGGTTTGGCCTCGTCGCAGAGCGACGGCTGAATTTAGCCCGGCCTTTTTAAGGCCGGGATCGAAAGGGCAAGCAAGTCACGTCGCGTTAGCGACGATTGAGGGAATGTTTCAGCCGTCGCTGACGCGACGATGTGCTTGACCTTTCGCAGATCCCGGCCTTGAAAGGCCGGGCTAAATTCAAGCCGCCGCTACGCGGCGAAGACGAACGGTTGCCCAGATTTCTTGAGCGGCAGACTTTCGCAGCAAAGCTACCGCTCCCGGTACTGACTTCACATCTTTGCGTAATCTGTGCAATCTGCGGATAGATTCTTACCAAACCTCATTCATCAGAAGATCTTCATACGTGTCTCGCTTCCTGATGAGATCAGCCTTGCCGCCCTCCCGCACCATCAATGCCGCCGGCAGCGGCCGCCCGTTGTAGGGAAACATTTGCGCCAGCGAATAAGCGCCTGAATTCAACAGCGCCAGCACCTCTCCCGGTTTCGTGTCTCGCGGCAACAGGCGATAGTCCGGCAAGCGGCCATGACGCTCAATGTCAAAATACACGTCGCCCGAATCGCACAATGGGCCCGCGACCTTATATTCCGTGTCCAGCGGTTCGCCCGCACGCGAAGCTGAAATCAGGTGGTAGTACCACTTGTAATTGTTCATCGATAGCAGCAGGTTGTAGCCCGCGTCGGTCAAAAGCCACACGTCATCCGTCTCCGGCCGGCGCTTAATGTTCTGAACCCTGGTCAGCACCACGCCCGCGTCGGCGATGATGCTGCGGCCCGGCTCGAGCAGGATCGTCACCTCTTCCAAAAGGTGCTCCGCTTCCGCGTCACACGCGGATTCCCGGGCCACGCGCAACGCCTCGGTCAAAACAGCCGACGGTTCAAGATCGGCGCCGAGCATTTCTCGTTCATGCTCTGGAAGTTGATCGGCCTGCGAACGATCGCGCAAATAATTCACCGGGATACCGCCGCCGAGATTAATGTGCTCTAAAGTCAGGCCGGTTTCGCGATGAATCGTCATCAAGTGATTCCACATGCTCTTGAAGGCTTCCGCGAACGGCTCGACGTCCGGCGTCTGCGAACCAACATGAATGTGAATCCCGCAAACATGAACCAAATCGGGATGCTGCAACCCACGCCGAAATGCCTCGAGAACTTCCGAGGAAGAGATCCCAAACTTTGAAGTCAACAGCGCCGTCTGCAAGCCGAGATGCGACCGCGTACCGATCTCGGGGACCAGGCGCAGCGCAATTCGTGCCGGCGCCAATCCTGAATTTAATTCAGCCCGCGCGCGCCGCACTGCATCTTCTACCAACCCGATTTCATAAATTGAGTCGACATTGATCGAATAGATCCCGGCGCGCACAGCTTCATCCAGTTCCTCGTTCGTCTTACTCGTGCCGTTGAAGATGATTTGACGGGGGTGAAAGCCGGCGCGTAGCGCCTTGAATAGTTCGCCGCCGCTGTTGACTTCAATGTCGATGCCGGCATCGCGCACGACCCCGAGCACCGCCATGTTCGAATTTGCTTTCGACGCATAGCAGAACTTGATCGGGCGATCGACTGTCTTCGCTGCCGCTTGCAAACGAGCGATGTTGGCTCGGATGCGCGGCTCGGAAAAAACGAAGAGCGGGGTGCCGTACTTGTATGTAAGCGCAGTCGCGTCGGCGCCGCTGATGAAGAGGTGATTATTTTCTCGGGCTTCAAGAAATCCGGGAATTGTCCATGCGGGTTTGGTAATTACTTGTGACATAACTAACGAATCGGATTTAGATTGACTGTGATGGCCTCGGATCAAAACCACCTCCGTGAGGAGGTGGGATAAGGAATCCACTTCAGCCGGTTTTCGCGTCGTGATTCGATCCGCTCATGCGGATCGCACTGACTCAACGACTACCACTCAGATCTTACAACTGCCCGATCATCTCTGCCGGGTTCCAATAGGCCCAGACGTTCTGAATCTTGCCGTCTGCGTTTATTTCGAAGACGTCGATACCTTCGAACTTCACTTCCTTGCCATTTTTGCTGGTTCCTTTGCCCGTCCATTTGACCGCCGCGCCGTTCCCGGCGACAAAAATCGAATCTTCGTCCAGCGAAACACTCTTAAAATTATCGCAGATCGATTGAAGGAATTCGCGGAGGCCTTCGCGGCCGGTAATTGGCGGCGCGCCCAGGGGATCGCAGGTCGTGCCGTCTTCGGCGAAAGTATTTGCGAAGGCCTCGGCGTCCATCGCGCGAATTGCCAAAAAATAAGCGCGCACGGCGCGCGAGACTCTGTCCGGTGAAACTTGTGCACTCATGTGTTTGCTCCCATCCTGTGCGGCTCTTTGGCTCGTTCTTTTTCAATCAATACGCGGCGCAGAATCTTACCCGATAGCGACTTCGGAATTTGCGCAATGAATTCCAGTTCGCGAATTTTTTTGTGCGGCGCCACGCGGTCGGCCACGAAGTCCATAATCGCTTCTGCCGATGTTTCCTGTTTCGCGACCACAAACGCTTTCGGCACTTCACCGGCCTCGTCATCGCGACAAGGGATGACTGCTGCGTCCGCCACCGCCGGATGCGTGAGCAGGATGGCCTCGAGTTCCGCCGGCGCCACCTGAAATCCTTTGTACTTGATCAGCTCCTTCACGCGATCGACGATGAAGAAGTGGCCGTCCTCATCCGCATATCCGATGTCGCCGGTGTGCAACCAATTGTCCGGGTCAATCGTGCGGGCAGTTGCTTCGGGATTGTTCAGATAGCCTTTCATGATTTGCGGCCCGCGAACGCACAGCTCGCCTTCCTGATTAGGACCAAGCTCGTCGCCGGTGGCCGGATCGACCAGCTTACAATCCGTATTCGGCGCCGCCGTTCCCACTGATCCCATTTTCATCCTGGCGGGATCTGCCGGACTGCTGTGCGTGACGGGACTGGTTTCCGTCATGCCATAGCCCTGCCGAATTCCGCATCCGATGCGCTGCATGCACTCACGCGAAAGGTCAGGTCCGAGCGGCGCCGCACCTGAGAAGATCATCTTCAAGCTCGACAGATCATAGTTATCGACGACGGGTTCCTTCGCGAGTTTCAGAACGATGGGCGGCACGATGTGCGAAAGCGTCACGCGATATTTCTCAATCAGACCAAGGAATTGTTCGAGATCGAATCGCGGCATCATTATGATCGTCGCACCCATGTGCAGACCCATGGTCAGCACGACCACCAGACCGTAGATGTGAAACAGCGGCAGCACGCAGAGCAGGATGTCGTCGCGATGAAAGTAGTCGAGCCCGTCCATCTGGCACATGTTGGCCACCAGATTGTAATGAGTGAGCATGACGCCCTTGGGCAGGCCCGTCGTGCCGCTCGAATACGGCAGCGCCACGATATCGTTTTTCGGATCAATCTCGACGCGCGGCACTATTCCATCACTCTCGAGCAACGTGGCAAAAGGTGTTGCGCCGTTCGCTTCACCAAAAACAAACAAGTCTTTGATATTGGCCTCGCGGGCGGCGGCGGCGGCGGTCTCGATGAATGGCCGCGCAGTGACCAGCAATTTCGCGCCGGCATTCTTCAGTTGAACCGCGGCCTCCTCCGCAGTGTAAAGAGGGTTTACTGTCGTGTTGACTCCCCCCAGCATAGCGACCGCAAGAAAAAAGATGGCGTATTCGGGACAGTTGGTGCTGAAGATGCCAAAGACGTCGCCCTTCTTAAATCCTTTCTGAGACAAGCTCGCCGCGACGCGACGAACCGCGTCTTCAAATTCTGCGTAAGTGAGAGCTCGGCCGGTCGGGCCATCAATCAGCGCCGTCTTGTTTTTGATCTGAGTCGCAGAGTTGAAGATGAAGTCGGTGAGCGAAACTTCAGGGATCGTGACGTCAGGGTATGGTCCGCGAAAAATCATATTTAGGTGGCACAGGCTTCCGCCTGTGAATTCTGCGCGAACACAGACTGAAGTCTGTGCCACAGCAAAGCGCCGTCGCCGCTTCGCTCGGCGCACTCCAAAGAGCGGTCACTATACACGATTCTGCTGACCAAACGGCAGCAAAGATGTATATTGGCGCAACTTCCTATGAGCGCAGGCGAATCAAAAACACTCAACGTAATTTGCTTCGCCACCTTTTTTAAAGGCGGCGACTTTATGCGTACCTGCAAAGCTGAGGGTTGCAACGTCACTCTCGTCACTAAAGAAAAGTTGCTTCATGAAGAGTGGCCGCGTGATGCGCTCGACGAAGTTTTCGCTTTGCCGAACGATGCGCCGGTGGAACTCTTCCTCGATCTGGTCAGCTACATTGCCAGGACGAGAAAGCCTGACCGAATCGTCGCGCTGGAAGAATTTGATGTGGTCATCGCAGCATTGGCACGCGAGCATCTTTGCCTGCCCGGCATGAGCAGCTCCACTGCGAAAGCTTTTCGCGACAAGTATGCAATGGCTGTCAACGCCCGCAATGCCGGCCTGACTGTTCCCGAGTTCGTGGCGGCAATCAACAACGATGAGATAAACGACTATATCAAACGTGTGCCGCCTCCGTGGGTCCTGAAGCCGCGCTCGGATGTTTCAGCGATAGGGATTCGAAAGGTCGAAACCGCGGACGAAGTCTGGAACGCGATCGAAGTATTGAACCACCGTGAGGCTCTGCGAGAACGTGCTTCTTATCATGTGCTGGCGCGGTTCATCCCCGGCGAGGTCTTTCACGTCGATTCGCTGGTGACTGGCGGTCGCGTCGCTTTCGCGGGTGTCAACAAATACGGCCGGCCGCCGTTGCAGGTCGCGCACGGCGGCGGAGCTTATATCTCGCAAACGATTCCACATGAATCTGCTGAGAAGAAAAAACTTTTGGGAATCAACCGCCGGCTGATCAAAGCCATGAAGATGGAGACCGGCGCAACGCACGCTGAATTCATCAAGAGCGAGGCCGATGGCGACTTTTATTTCCTGGAAATAGCGGCCCGGGTCGGCGGCGCTTATATTGCGGACGTCCTCGAGGCAGCATCGGGAATCAATCTTTGGCGCGAATGGGCGAAGCTCGAGGTTGCGGATTCAAAAGCTCGACCCCGGCTGAAGCCGCTAAAAGAACATGCCGGAATTGTGCTCTCGTTGGCTCGCCAGGAATTCCCCGACACGTCTGCGTATGACGATCCGGAAATCTGGTATCGCGTTAAGAAGAAGCATCATGCCGGGTTGATTGTTCGATCCAAAGACCACGCGCGCGTCAACCAACTGCTGGACAACTACAGCCGCCGCTTTGCCGACGATTTCATCGCAGTTCTGCCGCCGCTGGACCGGCCTGAATGAAATGTGGCACGCGCATCCTGCGCGTGATTATACGGGCGAGACGCCCGGGCCACTTTCACAATGAGGCCTCAGGATCGCGCCATGATCGTCACCTTCGACTGGCAGATGCGGAAGCTGAGTACGCTCACCAGCGATCGCAAGGAACTGGAGTCAGGAATCAAGCAAGCAAAGGTCGGGAAGATGGCCGGGACGGTTCTGCACGACTCTCTGATGGACATCTCCAGTGAAAGTGAGCCTGCCCGACGTGTCGGTAAGGTCGCGCCGTGAATACCTCGCTAAGTAAGCCTTCGCACGCTTTGTTCTTTACAACCATACTCGCTTCCCGGACAATGCCTCAGTTCGTTCCAGTTGGAATAATTTGAATTCAACCCAGCTTGTGTCATTCAGCGCACCGGCGCAGCAGGCTGTTAACTCGCGTAAACTAAGATGACCAGTAAGCCGCAACCCGGCAATCAGCCAATGTCGGTCCCATCCAACTGGTACGAAGATTTCTTTCACGGCCTCACGCTCGAATTGTGGCGTCAGGCTATTCCGCCGAAACAAACTAAAGCTGAAGCAGAATTCCTGGTCAAAGCGCTTCAATGCGACCCTGGCGCGCACATCCTGGATGTGCCATGCGGAAATGGAAGGCTGTCATTCGAGCTCGCAAAGCATGGGCTGCGCGTCACGGGAATCGATATCTCAGAAGAGTTTATCGAGGAGGCGCGGGCATCGGTCAGTAGCATCGTTAACTCGCCCGCTGATGCGGTTGCCTCCGGAGCACCTGCCAACTTCATCGCGCCCAACTTCATTTTGGGTGACAAGCGCGCGATCGAAGGCGTGGGCGTCTATGACGGCGCTTACTGTTTTGGAAACAGCTTCGGTTTTCTTGAATACGACGACATGGAGAAGTTTCTCAAAGGCGTGGCTCGCGCCTTAAAACCGGGCGCGCGCTTCGTCGTGGAAACGGGAATGGCGGCAGAATCATTCCTGCCCGATTTCGAGGAGCAAACCTGCCATCAAGTCGGCGACATTATTTGTATCACCAAAGAGCGATACAACGCCGTCGAAGGTTGCATTGATAGCGAGTACATTCTGGAGCGCCACGGAAAATCCGAGTCACGCCTGGCGAAGCATTGGATTTACACCACGGCAGAGATTCAACGAATGCTGCGCCGCGCAGGATTTGAGATTCTCGATCTCTACGGGTCGCTTAAGTTCGAGCCTTACAAGCTAGGCTCGCAGGAACTCTTCGTCGTTTCAGAAGCCCGACCGTAAGGTACGCACGCCTCTGGCGTGCTTAGCTCCTCGCGCACGCCGGAGGCGTGCGT
>DATISD010000002.1:0-7577 GCA_035469005.1 Pyrinomonadaceae bacterium
ATCATCCAATTTCAGTCGTCCCCTTCGCGGACCACCAACGCGGCCTGTTTTTGCAACCGCCGAGTTCGACCCTGAACTCACTATTTCAGCTTCTCGTATTCGGCGCGCGCGGCCACCAGCGCGGGAAGCGTGGCGTCCGCGTCTTTCCAGAGCGTAAAAAAATCCTGATAGGCTTTGCGGGCAGTTGCGTTATCGCCGTTGAGCGCGGCCGCGCGCGCATAGCCGAGCTGCGCCAGAGGATAGAGCGGCGAAAGAGGATACCAACCGCGATGATCGAGAATTACCTTGAATTCACTCGCAGCTTGCGTGCCGTTCTTGTTTTTGAGATAGGCCTGACCGCGCAGATACTGAGGCCAGAAATCACCAAACACTTCGTACTTGCGGGCCGCCTCAAGCAACTGAATTGCCTGGGTGGCGCTGCCTCGGCTCAACTCAGACTGAGCGCGAATGATCGTCACTGAATTGGCGTTCAGCAAAGTGTCCAACGGAAAACGCTTGATCAAATCATCTACCAGAGTTTGCGCTTCGCTGGCCTGACCGCAGGCAGCGTAAGCATTGGCGGAGTTAACTAAATTCGCTTGTTCCCGCGACAGGGTTAAGGCTTCTTTCGCCAATTGCGACGCCCGTCCACAGTTACCAAAAGTTGCGTCGCGCACAGCCTCCATCAGCATAATCTGGGCCATGGATTCTTTTACATCGCTTATGCGAAACATCTCGATGACTCGATCATTCAATTGATCGGCATTGGCCAATTGTCCGGAAAAGGCAGCGACTCGGGCTTGCCAGATGAGAGCGTCCTCGGTTTTCTTACTGCCATTGGCCCAATCAATCTGTTCCTTCATTGTCGCGGCGTCGCCCTGCACAAAGGCTATCTGATAGAGGCGCGCGTGCATGTTGGTGCTTTCCGGTTTTAACTTCTCGGCTTTGCGCAAAATCTCTTTGGCCTCGTCAAACCGGTTTTGCTCAATGAAGGCCACGCCGACATTAACGTAGGCGCGCGCATCTTTCGGATTCATTTCGATGGCCTGATTGCCTTCCTTTATCGCCTGCTCAAACGGACCGACAAGGGAATACTTGCTGGCAAGAAGATTCAGGGGTTCCCAATCGCGGGGATACGTATGCTTCCAGGCCTCGAGTTCCTCGATCTGCTTTTCCCACTGTCCGGTTACACCACCAAAGTAACTTGATCTGATGAGAAACTTCTCGCGTTCGCTAACCCGGTCAACCAATTCGTATGCCTTGGTGAATTCAATCCGCGCCGCCTCGAACTGGTTGGTGTTGTTATAACAGTTAGCCAGCCGCGCGTGAGCGATCGCAAAATTTGGATCGCTCTCAATCGCCCGCTGATACAGAGGAATAGCATTCTTATAATCAGCTTTCGAGTGTTGTTCCACACCGAGAGAATATTGACGCAAAGCCTCCAGTGATGAAGTCGTCACCCGCTCAATAGGCGCGTCAAATTTCTTGATGTCGTTCAGGGATTCGCCCAGCTCTTCTCTCAAGCGCGAAGCTGCCGATCCAAGTGCGTTGAGCACTTGTTCCTTGCCATCAACCTCGAATTGCTCAGTCGCAATCGTGTCGCCGGTCTGCGAATTTTCAGCCTCAAGCACAACCGAATAATGCGACCCCACGCTCGAGATCGATCCCAGCAGCATCGCCTTGATTCCCTCACGCGCGCAGATACCCTTAGCTACTTCCTTATTGACGCGCGTGTCCTGAGACTTGTCCATATACTTGAGCGTCTCTCGCACCCGATCTTCAGAAAAAATGTTGAGAAAAGGAGATTGTCCGAGTTGCGCCGCCAAAGCCTGCTTCAGGGTCTTATCAAATACCGGGTCGCCCGTCGTGTTCAGAAAATCGGCTAACAGGATCGTGTCCTTGTCGGTCAGCTTGGTTTTCGATCGCCCCGGAACAAAGATGAGCGCGACAACGCCGAGGATCACGACTAGGGCCACGATGGCGGCGACCGTTTTGTGCCCCTTGATTCCGTTAACGATGTATTCAACGCTCGAAGCCCGGGTTTGGGTCGCGCTGGCGAGTGCACTCGTATTGCGAGGCTGAGGCGACATGGATTGAGTGCTCAGACGCGGACCGGTGCTGTGAACCTCAGTTTCCCCCATACCACTCATGGCGGAGGTGTACTGCTCAGGAGACATCGAGCGTTCCAACTCGCTCTGGAATTCGATCCGCTGTTTCAGTTTCTTCAGATCCGATTCCAGTTCTCTGACTGTCTGGTAACGCTCATCGACGTTTTTGCGCAGCGCCTTCAGGACGATCCATTCAAACTCGGGCGGGACATTTGGCGCGAACCGGGCCAGGGCCGGCGGCTCGGACTTGGCGATCGCCACGATGACATCGGTCTTTGTCTCTCCGGCGAAGGGCGCCCGGCCAGTCGCCATCTCGTAGAGGACAACCCCGAGACTCCAGATGTCTGTACGTTCATCAACCGGTTTACCGCGTGCCTGCTCGGGCGACATGTACTGAGAAGTTCCCAGGACCATTCCGGCATCGGTTTGCACCAACGCGCGGGTTACTGCTTCAGTGTCTGTATCGTCTGAGGCCGGCCGCTCAGTTAGTTTCGCCAAACCGAAGTCCAGGACCTTGACGTGGCCGTTGCGCCGAATCATCACGTTCTCGGGTTTAATGTCGCGATGAACGATGCCCGCGGTGTGCGCCTCCTCCAGGGCGCCGGCGATTTGAATCGCCACATTAAGAACTTCCGTTAGATCCATCGGCGTGCCTGAGAGATGCGTCCTCAAGGTGTGTCCGTCGATGAATTCCGTCGCGATGTAATGGCGGCCACCTTCGTCACCCATCTCGTAAATAGTGAGTATGTTCGGATGATTGAGCGCCGACGCGGCGTAGGCTTCCTGATCGAAGCGGCTTAAACGATCACGGTTTTTGGTGAGTTCTTCAGCGAGGAGTTTAAGCGCAACCTTGCGGCCCAGGCGCGTGTCTTCAGCAAGATAGACGTCGCCCATGCCTCCGGAGCCGAGCTTCTTAAGAATTCGATAACGGGAGATCGACTTCAGTTCTTCTTTGGGGGACTCGTCCATTTCAATTGCAACGGTGCAAGAGCGCTGGCAGTGACGCCCTGCAGGCGAATAATCTTATTCTTTGAGCTGGCTCCCGAAATTATTTCCACCGCATTCTGCGGCACTTTCAATCTTTTTGCCAGAAACCGAATCAGCTCGCGGTTGGCAGCTCCTTCAACCGGCGGCGCGGCAATCCGAATTCGCAGCGCGCCCTCGTGATCGCCAACGATTTCGGTGGTCGAGGCGCGTGGAACGATACGTACCGTAAAAGTTACTCCACGGTCGTTTTCGCTGAATTGAATCACTCCGAGCCCAATAGTAAATCGTAAATCGTAAATCGTAAATAGGTGCACCGTGCTGATGCCGTTTGAGACCAGCAGTGGCTTTGATGATGCTGGAATCGACCCTGCTCTCAAGTACGCCAGAGGCGTGCATACCCAGCGCGAAGCACTTTGAGACTTCCGATCTTCAAAAGAAAGTGATCGGCCAGCCATGTAACAGAGTTGCAGCCACTGCGGCCTGACAGATCCACACGATGAGGAAAGCGACAATTGGCGAAATATCAAACATGCCAACGGTCGGGAGCGTTCGCCTGAGCGGAGCGAGTAGCGGTTCCGTCACCCGAATGAGGAAACGCATCAGCCGGGTTGCGTAACTGGTCCCAAACCACGACAGCACAATGCGCACAAAGATGGCCAGCGTGTACAGACCGAGAAAACCAAAAAGCAGATAGCCGGCGATACCAAGCGGCGCACCCAGCTTGCGATCGGTCACCGCGTACACGATGCCGGCAATTGTGTTGAGCAACGTGCCGGCGATTTGTACGATGAGATAGCCGATCACGATCATCAAGATAATCAGGATAAACGGCGCCACTTTTGGATCGAGCCTGAAGGCCACCAGCATCCTGCGGACCGGCGTGATGACCGGATCCGTTGCGCGCCGGACATTGCGTGCGTGCCAGGTGAATGGATTTACATCGATGTAGTTGAAGAGCGAGCGCAGAAGGACCAGCGCGATTGCAGCCATGATTGCGGCCGTCACGGCCCAACGAATGAGCGAATAAGTTAAGGCAAGAGCCAGCATGGAGTAGTTTTACAGAAACAATCTTTATCCCGCTCGCTACCGCTCGCGGTTCTGTAACCTGTCCCTCTCATTGTGATCGACCGTCTGGTGCAAGACTTACCGAACCTACTTTCCTCTTTCGCCAAAAATTGCGGTTCCGACGCGAACCATCGTCGCGCCTTCCTGAATTGCGATTTCGAAATCGTGGGTCATGCCCATCGACAACTCACCGGGATGATCCCCAAACGCGCCCTGTGCTTTCAGATCGTCACGCAACTCCCGCAGCCGGCGAAAATAAGGACGCACTTTTTCGGCTTCATCAAAAAACGGTGGCAGCGTCATCAGACCGGTCAGACGCAATCTGGGACAATCGCGCAAAACAGCAACCAATTCGCTCATGCCCTTCTCCTCAATTCCCATCTTGGTAGCCTCATGGCCCAAATCAACCTGAATCAGCAGGGGCAATTCCGGGCGATCAAGCTCATCGCAAATGCGATTCAGGCGCTTGGCGAGGTCGAGAGAATCGAGCGAATGAATACAATCGAACAATTCGACCGCGCGCCGGGCCTTGTTTGATTGCAGGTGCCCAATCAGATGCCAGCGCGCCGCGGTCCGCCCGACCGCAGGAATTTTGGACTCGGCTTCCTGTACCCGATTCTCGCCAAAGTCATTCACGCCGGCGGTGATTGCCTCGCGCACTGCCTCGGCCGGACGGGTCTTGCTGACGGCAACTAAGGTGATTTCATCAACCGATCGATCACTTCTGTCTGCCGCCGCAGTTAATCGCGCTCGCACTTCTGCAATGCGCTCAATCAGACTGTTCGCTGTGTTAACTGCAAGCATATTCGACGACAATCACTACGCTGAAAGCCAACTATAACAATGCCGCAAGCTGAAGGCTAACAACAGCCTTTATAATAAGGTGGTTGGCATATCTCTCCTCATAACCCTTTGATTTCATTCGGGAGGAATTATGAAAAGCAGAAGTGTTTCAACTTTAGTATCGGTACAGACTATCGATACAGCTACAACACCCATCGGCCCCGCCATCACCGTAATCGACTCCGGGCAGGAATTTGGTTGAGGTAACCCCCATCACTCTCCCCACTTCTAATATTAAACGGAGGACTTATGCACAAGATCTTACTGAGACTTACCTTATGCGTGGCGATTGTTTGTGCCGTTTCAGCCGCCACCTTCGCACAAGGCCGAGGAAGAGGAAATGGACTAGGAAGAAGAAATGATGTTTTTTCTGATCGTGGTTATCGTGGCAACCGCGGTCGAAATCAGGATTGGAAATGCGGGGTATTCGTAAACTGTCATGACGCTCGCGACGGTCGTTGGGACGGGCGCGGGCCAAGGCGGACCACCGGCATTTGGCGCAATGGTATTTTCTTCCCGCGCAGCTCAAACGTAGGATATCGACGGTATAACACCAATGATTATTGGCGGCGTCGCCACCTGACTTATGGTACGCGATACAATCGGGTTTGGCGGGACAGATAGTAGCGTTCTAACAGACAGCTGAATAGCGGAGACCCGGGAATCAACAGGGCGGATTTTCGGCTCTCCGATATGAGGGCTGATCCTCACGATATCGTGCATCCGAAACCTAACTTAGCTGGTTGTGCCCCGTGCCTGTAAAGAAGATTCTTGAACAGGATGGCTGGCACGGCAATTGTTGCCGCTCCGGTCGAGCCCTTCCGACATGGGCTATCACCACATCGAATTCAGTACATCTACCCTTTGAATCACTGGGAGGAGTTTATGTCGTTACTCAGAATGAGAATGAACACACCAGCCACGATTTTGTTCGCGCTGAGCCTAACTCTCGCGTTGCCGATTATTTCCTTTGCACAGGGGCGCGGCAACGGCCGCGGTGGCGGCAAGCCCGACAAATGCGCGAAATTTGTTAATTGTCACGATGCTCGCGACGGTCGTTTGGATGGGCGCGGACCTGCAGTTCAAAACAACTACCCGTATCCAAACAGCTACCCCTATCCAAACATCTACCCGTATCCAAACAATTACCCGTATCCAAACAATTATCCCTATCCAAACAACTATCCCTATCCAAACAACTATCCCTATCCACCGCAGACGCGGAATCGAGGAATTGACCGCGATGGTGATGGCGATATCGATCGTGACGACCGCATTCTTAACCGGCGGGACAGAAACCGCGGCGTTGATCGTGACGGCGATGGGGACGTTGACCGCGACGATTATCGGCGACGACGTCAGGGCTCCAGAGATGGCACGGAAAACCGTGACAGACGCGTTCGTCGACAAAACCGGATTTTCGATACAAATTGAAAAGCGCCCAGCACTGTAGTGCTGATGTATCGCAGACTGTCCAGTCTGCGAGTCTCAGGCCGTCCTGAAGGTGAAGCAGACTAGACAGTCTGCTCTACATTTGCCGCTTCGCGGACAATTAGAGAACCCTTTTTGAAGTTTGAGCTTTTTTGCTTTGAGGAGGCACCGGCGCTGCGAGCAAAATCCGCGCGCAACGGTTTGCGCGCCATGTCGAATTCAGAGATCAACCGCGCTACCCGGTTGCTTGACACCCCACAACCGCGTTCGTAAGATCAACACCCATTTCGCGGATGTGGCGGAACTGGCAGACGCGCAGGTCTCAGAAGCCTGTGATGGTGACATCGTGGAGGTTCAAGTCCTCTCATCCGCACCATAGAATCGAGGCGAGTACTGTTAATTCAGGACTCGCCTTTTTAGTTAAGGGTACGCCGGCGTCACGCCGGCCTTCGTTATCTCGCTTAACTGCTTCGCAATCTGCAACTCGCCCGGCGCGCCCGTGACTAACTCTTACGTTTAAGCTTTCCGCCAATCAGAATGCCAACTGCTCCTATCACGGGGCCGAGGAAGACGACCCACATCGGATGTCTGGCCTTGCTCATCGCTTCCATATTGGGGACATTACCGGTTCGCACCTCATGAGTATCAGCCGGTCTCATCGAAATGCTTAAAGCTCCAAGCGCAAGCCCAAGCACCAGAACCACTCCCGCCAACACCAGTGGCGCCTTGCCTCCCCTGGCGATGATCGCGCAAACCAAACCGGCGATGATCGCGGTAATCAGAATCACGGTGAACTGTGTCACGGTCCAAGCCGTTGACGCCTGGTATGACGCCGGCTTGAATGACCAGTCCGGACCCATCACGGTGTAGATGGTCATGAATACTGCCACCTGTAGAATAAACATCACAACGTAACCAACGATCACTCCGACAATTGATCTCGCCATAGCAGATTCTCCTTGCAGTCTTAACGGATACGCGGCGTGTATCACACTTCAAATAGACGCGGCAAGCTTGTTCGGCCAACAAAATGGCAAGTTATGGTTTGGCCGGCGAATTCTTATTCGGCGGTTTCGGTCTCGGGGTCTGATCGTTCAAGCATTGCTCGACAATCGCCAGAGTTGTCAATGCCCGCAGAGATTTGTCTGAAAGATTGCTTGCCTG
>DATISD010000003.1:0-6678 GCA_035469005.1 Pyrinomonadaceae bacterium
CTGCCCACGCTGACTCATAAACCTGAAATTCATCAAAGATGAAATCCTTACGCAGCACCGGAAGCGAACTCACTTCGCGAATTCGCCGCAAATCTTCCAGCGAGCCGTCAAAATAGTCCTCCTCGGTAAGCACTGAAAGGGCGGCTGCGCCGGCGGATTCGTAGAGTTGCGACATCGCCACCGGGTCCGCGTGAGAATTGATTTTGCCTTTTGAAGGAGAGCGGCGCTTGAACTCGGCAATCAGATTAATCCCGCTGTAACTGCGTAATGCATCGGCGACGTTAAGGTTTTTCGTTGCTGCCCGGGTCCGGCCGCGATCACGAATCTGTTCGAAGCTCAGACGCGTTTTCGCGGCAGCCAGACGCTGCCTTTTCATTGCCAGAATTTCTGAAAGAAAGTCCATTAATCGCCGTCAACGATTAGCACGGTACGCACGCCGTTGGCGTGCTCCAGAAGCGAAGCACACCAGAGGCGTGCGTAGCTTAACCGCGTTGTGGGTAAACGTCTGACTCCTCAAGATCATATCTGGGCACTACCCGTTCGTAATCCGGATCAGCCGATCCAGCTTTCCCACCGCCAGGCCGTTATCGATGCTTTCTTCAGCGAGCCGCACCCCCTCGCCCAGGTCGCCTGCTGCGCCGCCCACGTAAAGCGCTGCCGCCGCATTGATCACCACGAGCGTCCGTGCCTCGTCCCTTCGCTTTCCCGCCAGGACATCACGGATGATCGCCGCATTGGCTTCGGCATCGCAGCCCCGCAGGTTGTCCAGACCGGAACGCTCTAAACCAAAATCCTCTGGTTGGATCTCGAATGTGCGCACTTCACCATTGTGAGCTTCCGCTACGAACGTGGAATCCGCCAGAGTAATCTCGTCTAATCCATCTGTGCCGTGAACGACCCAGGCGCGCTCAGTTCCGAGCAGCGCTAAAGTTCTGGCCATTGGCTCGGCCAACGCGCGATCCCACACGCCGATGACCTGGCGCGGAGCACCGGCCGGATTAGTCAATGGTCCAAGCAGGTTGAAGGTCGTGTGCACACCCAGCTGGCGCCGAACGCCCGCGACCCGCGCCGTGGCGCTGTGATAGAGCGGCGCGAACATGAAACAAATGCCGTAGTCGTTAAGACACGATTCGGAAACCGAAACGTCGACGGAAACATTGACACCCAAAGCCGCCAAAACATCGGCGCTGCCGCAGCTGCTGCTCGCCGCACGATTACCGTGCTTCGCTACGGGCAGACCTGCGCCGGCAATTACGAAGGCCGCGGCCGTTGATACGTTGAAAGTCTTAACCAAACTCGAGCCGGTGCCGGCCGTATCAATGAAGCATGCGTGTAGCGAATTTATTTTGACCGCGCGAGCGCGCATTCCCTCCGCCAGACCGGCCAGTTCCTCAACGGTTTCGCCTTTGCGCTTTAACGCGATTAGGATCGCCGCTATCTGCGCCTCGGTGGTCGCGTCATCCAACAAAACATTCAGTAGTCGCGACGCTTCATCGCGCATGAGACTCTCACTACGCATCAAGAGTCCCAGCAGGTTTTGGATCGGAGCAGCCATTCTTTAGAGACTCAGAAAATTCGCCAGCAGTTTCTTCCCCTCGATCGTCATGATCGATTCGGGATGGAATTGAACGCCTTCGACCTTCAACTTCCGATGTCGCAGACCCATGATGGTTCCGTTGGGTGTCGACGCCGAGATTTCCAGGCAATCCGGCAGCGTGTCGCGCTCAACGATCAACGAATGATACCGGCCCGCAGCGAACGACTGGCTCAGTCCTGAAAAGATAGTCCGTCCATCGTGTTTGACGACCGAAGACTTCCCGTGAAAGACCTGGCGAGCCCGCACTACCCGTCCACCGAAGACTTGTCCAATGGCCTGATGACCGAGACAAACGCCGAGAATCGGGAGTTTGTTGCCGAAGTGTTTGAGCACGTCCATGGAAATACCCGCGTCGTCCGGAGTTCCCGGTCCGGGAGAGATCACAATTCGAGTGGGGCGCAGTTTCGACTCGATCTCAGCAACGGTCACCTCGTCGTTGCGACGCACCTCGATCTGTTCACCTAATTCACCGAGATACTGAACCAGGTTGTAAGTGAATGAATCGTAGTTGTCGATTACCAAAAGCATTTTAGTTGTTAATCGTCAGCCGTCACTTAGTTGTCAGTTGATCTGCATTATTCACGGGTTGTTTTTGTCCAATTGCTTCGATGGTTTCATCGTGTAGCTGATAACTGACCACTGCCAACTGACTACTCACCTACTTACTGTTCTTTTCCGCATCGCGCAAAATCATTACCAGATTCCCGCGTCCATTCTTCGCGGCCCAGCCTGCCGCCGTCACGCCATCAACATCCTTGATTCGAGGATCGGCGCCTCGTTCCAAAAGCATCCGCACCACCAGATCCTGGCCATACGATGCAGCCCACATCAGCGGAGTTCCGCCCAGCTTATTCTTTACATTTGGGTCTGCCTTTGCGTCGAGCAACAATCCCAGAATCGTTGTGTTGCCAAACCAGGCGGCTCCGTGAAGCGCGACGTCGCCATCTTTGTCCTGATGATTTGGATCGGCGCCCAATTGCAGTAGCTTGCGAACCGCATCCGGTCGCTGGTGCCAGACCGCCAGCATCAAAGCCGTCATCCCGTCCGGGGTCTCGGCTTTCAATTCCAGCTTTGATTGAGAGAGCAAGGCATTAGCGACCTCGTTCCGATCCTGTTGCAGGGCGAGCAGCAGTGCGGTCCAGTTATTGCGGCCTTTAGCGTTGACGTCCGCGCCGCCTTTGAGCAGCACGTTCACAATTTGCAGATCTCCCCGGTCGGCGGCCGCCGTCAGGGCAGTGTCGTCGTTCTTATCTTTCGTGTTCACGTTCATGCCGGCGGTCAGAAAACCGTTGACCGCGATGGCGTCGCCCGCTTCCGCCGCTCTGAAGAATGAGGCTTGATCGAATTCGTAGCCGCGCAGTTGCAAAAACCGTTTTGCTGCTTCGGGCGTGGGTTCGGACGGCCCTTCGTTGGCGCAACCCGCGAAACATGTCAGCAGGATCAAAAACGAAATTCGATTCTTGAGGCCGGGGTGCTTCATGATCTTATTTTACGCAGGAAGCAACAGCGGCGTGATTGATGCGGACCGGAACATTAGGTTTTTCGTCTTCCGACGGCGCGCGATTAATTGCATCGACGACTTCCATGCCACGAGTTACGCGCCCGAAAGCCGAAAACTTCCCATCAAGGTTAGGCCCAGCCCCGACCAGGATAAAGAAATGCGTCGTCGCGCTGGATGGTTCGTCGGTCCGAGCCATCGAGACCACACCGCGTTCGTGCTTCAAATCACTCGGTTCATCCGGAAGATGTCGAGCCATTCTGTTCGCCAGCTCCTGACTCCACCTCTCGCTGGTAGAAAGGTTACCACCCTGGATCACAAACCCGCGTACTACGCGCGTAAAGCTGGTAGTGTCGAGCGCCCTGGTCGCTGCCAGATTCAGAAAGCTGCGCGCAGTTTCGGGAGCTTTCGCCGGCAACATTTCAATCACAATCGCACCTTGCTCCGTCTCCAGCGTCACGCATTGGCCTGTCATTTTTTCAACTGTTGCCCCGTCAAAAGGCTCGGCTTTTGGCGCCGCGGATTCAGCCGGCCGAGCATTTGCTTTTTTCACCGCATCGGTATTGGGCGCGGGGTTCTGCGCATTGGCAATGAGCGTGAGCGCTGCAAGAATGCCGGCGGTGGCTATGAAACGTACTCGTAAAATCATCACAAACCCTTCTCAGCTAATTCTACTGCGCGAAACATTGCTCTGGCCTTGTTGACGCACTCCTCAAATTCTCGATCGGGAACAGAATCGGCAACGATGCCGGCGCCCGCCTGCACCGTCGCCACGCCGTCATGCAAATCGATCGTACGGATGGCAATGCAGGAATCAAGATTGTTTGCATAGTCAACATAGAGGACCGCGCCCGCGTAAACGCCGCGCCGCGCCGGTTCCAGTTCATCGATGATCTGCATGGCGCGAATCTTTGGCGCGCCGGTAACCGTGCCCGCCGGAAAACAAGCTGCCAGGGCGTCGAATCGATCGAGATCATCACGCAAACGCGATCTGAGACTCGAGACCAGATGCTGTACATGCGAGTAGCGCTCGACGGTCATCAATTGTTCGACCTGGACTGAGCCGTAATCCGAGACTCTGCCCAGGTCGTTGCGACCCAGGTCGACCAACATCGTATGCTCGGCAACTTCCTTCTCATCATTGCGCATCTCTTCGGCGAGCATCCAATCCTCGGCCTCAGTCGCGCCCCGTTTTCGCGTGCCGGCGATCGGGCGATAATCCAAACGCTGATCATGGCATCGCACCAGCATTTCCGGCGATGCGCCAATAATTGTTTCATCGCCAAGGCGCAAAAAATACATGTAAGGCGAAGGGTTCGTCGCGCGTAGCGCCCGGTAAATCGCGAGCGGTGAGGCAGAAGTCGGTTTACTAAACTGCTGCGCGATGACCACCTGATAGCAATCGCCGGCGAGAATGTGATCCTTAATTTTCTCAACGGCAGCCTCGAACTTTTTGCGTGGCCAATTCGTTTGAAAGTGGACTGTCGGCTCGCCGTCCGACTCGTTTGAGCTGGGCGTAATCGACGGCTCGCGATTGAGCTGCTCTTCGATCCTGGCGGTCTCAGCTACGGCCTGTTCATAGAGAGCCCGCAGCCTGGCTTGGTTCCCGCCGGCTTCATCGGTGAAGACTACCGAAGTGATCGCCATCTGTTGCTGTACGCGATCAAACGCGACAATGGTCTTGAAGAACATCCAGACGGCATCGTTTCGCGAATTATCCAGGCCATCGGCTTTCAGCACCGGCTCGAACCAGCGAGCCGCCCCGTAAGCGAGATAGCCAACCGCGCCTCCCGCCAGCGGCGCCAGGCCACGGCGTCGCGCAAGCTTTTTGCCGGCGAAATACTGACGCAGGAATTCGATCCCCGTCTGATCGGAAACTTCGCGTCGCCCATCCTTTTCTACAATCGTTTGCTCGTTCTGCCCCCGAACAACCATCCAGGGATTTGCCCCCAGAAAGGAATAGCGCGCCACGCGTTCGCCTCCTTCAATCGATTCGAGCAGGAAAGCTCGCGCGGGTTCCGGCGCAATACGCAGGAAAGCGCCGACGGGTGTTTGTAAATCAGCGAGCACCGTACGCACCACCGGCACTATGTTGCCGCGCTCGGCTTCGCGTTCAAATTCTTCGAAGGTTGCTGGAGTTAGATCGAGCATTACGTGCTGTTTCCACTTTAAGTCACTTATAACATTGGTGACATACGAAGCGGAACCAGACCCAATTCACCAGTGGATCAAAATGGCCCTTACCGTAGGCAAGCATTTGGGTCACTACGAGATCCGTTCACCGCTTGGCGCAGGCGGAATGGGAGAGCCGGGGAAAGCCGGAGCCGGGGAAAGCCGGGGTCAGGCCTTCGATTCTTGCGATTCGCGCCGAAGCAGAGTTTTTCTCATCTCCGGCAAACCCCTTTCTTCTCAATCAACAGTGTTGAAGTCGTTGACGGCGGGGTTGGTGGTCAGAGGCTTTGATCCAAGCGGTGGAGAAGATTTGTCGAGTAGGGAGAGCAGAGCTTTTGTGACTCGGGTAAGAGCAGGGCCGCGGTTACAGCGAAAGAGATGTTCGCTCTGATTGGCCACCAGAAAGGCGCGAGCTTGAGGCAGCTGTCAGAAATTAGCGGAATGAGTAGCGCGACCGTGAGTCGTCGGTGCGATGGCGCCAGACTCAAGGCGCGCGAGATGCGAGAAATGAGTAGACTCGCAGAAAGGATCAGGACCAGTTACTTGCGACGGTGGCCGGAATCGCAAGAATCGAAGGCCTGACCCCTACACCCTTCCCTCATCGGCAATGCTCAGCCGCCACTGGAGTTGGCTCCCGCTAGCTCTCCGGGCACCCATTACGACGTGACGAGCGACGGTCAGTGCTTAACAAAACTTTTTGTTGACAAACAGTGTTTATCAGTATAGAGTGCGCGCCACTCAACCAATCCCCCGGTTACGTCAATTTCGGTTTCCCCCTTTTTGTCGCCACGGAGCAGCCCGGCTATGCCGTTGGTAGTCGCTTTTTTCTTCCACGAAACCTCTGGACCAACTACGGTTGGTATCTCTAAGAACGTAAGCAAACATCAAGAGAACAACGGCGTGCGTCCGGCTCGAACCACGTGTCGCTCGCGGACCGGTCTGATGTTAAGTCGGCTGGCATTCAAAATACTGCTCGCAACACTGGTTCTTTTGCCGGTGCCGGCCAGCGGACAACAGACACCGAGCGAGGAAATCAAACAGCTCAAAAGTGAGATTCAAGAGTTAAGGGCCAATCAGGCGGAACTCCAACGTCAGATTCGGGAACTTCAAAAACTTTTGTCCCCGCGGCCGGCTACGACAACAGCAGCTCCTGCGCGCGACATCTTTGTCAGCACTGAGGGCGCCGCGTTCAAGGGTGACGCGAAAGCTCCCATCACGCTGATCGAGTATTCTGATTATCAATGTCCTTTCTGCTCCCGCGCCTTTCTGCAAATCGCACCGCAACTTGAGAGAGACTTCATATCGACAGGCAAGCTCAAATACGTTTTCATCGACCTGCCCATTGAATCCGCTCACCCACTGGCTTTGACCGCATCTATCGCGGCAAGGTGCGCGGGAGAACAGGGCAAAT
>DATISD010000004.1:0-2331 GCA_035469005.1 Pyrinomonadaceae bacterium
CATACTCATTTAACCCGATTCAGGCAAAAGCGATAAGATAAAGCTGACAATGACGCTTGACGAAAGACTCAAGGAAATCCCGCGCTCGCCCGGCGTCTACCTGCACAAAGACGCCACGGGAAAAATCATCTATATCGGCAAGGCCAAGAACCTGCGCAATCGTGTGCGCTCTTATTTCCAGGCTGGCCGCACGGGCGAATTCAGCTACGGCATCAAGACCGAGGAGCTGGTCCGGCAAATCGCCGACGTCGAATTTATCGTTACCGACAACGAAGTCGAAGCCTTCATCCTCGAGGCGTCACTCGTCAAAAAACATCAGCCTTATTTCAATTACAAACTAAAGGACGACAAGTCTTATCCTCACTTGAAACTTACTGTCAACGAGCCTTTCCCGAAGTGCGTCATCACTCGCCGGATTCAAAACGACGGCGCGCTGTACTTTGGACCGTTCCTGCCAGCCGCGATGGCCCGGCGCACGATCGATTTGATCAATCGAACTTTTCAACTGCGCACCTGCGACATTGAAATTGACGGCAAAGCGCCGCGCCCGTGCCTGGAGTATCACATCAAACGCTGTCTGGGGCCGTGCGTCAAGGGCCTCTGCACGCCGGAAGAATATCAGGAAGCCGTGCGCGACGTGCGCATGTTGCTCGAAGGCCGGAACACCGAACTCGCCGATAAATTGGAAGAGCGCATGCTGCATGCGTCGGAAGAGATGCGTTACGAACTGGCAGCCAAGTATCGCGATCTGCGTAAGACCGTAATCAAGCTTTCCGAGCAGCAGAAGATGGCGACGACTTCAGAAAGCGACATCGACATCTTTGGCTACTATCGCGAAGGCAAGCGGCTCGCGTTGCAACTCTTCACTATGCGCGAAGGCGACATCGTCGGCCGGCGCGAATTCTTCTGGGAAGAATTGTCGGAAACCGATTTCAATCCGGCGGAATTCCTGAGCGAGGTGCTGTCGCAGTATTACAGCAGCGCGGACAGTAGTCCGAGTCTTCCGGCGACGGATCTTCGCATGCAGGAAGGCCGAGCCACGTTCATGCCGCGCGAGATTCACGTGCCCATCGATTTCGCCGACCGCGAACTGCTGGAAAAGGTTTTGACTGAACGCAAGGGGCGACGAGTTCACATCCTGGCGCCACAGCGCGGTGAAAAACGCGACATGATCGATCTGGTCGAGAAGAACGCCAAGCTCGCGTTCGAGCAACGCTTTCGCGTGCTGAAGCCAGACATGAAACGCGTGCTGGAAGAGATGCAGGAGACGCTCGAGTTGCCGCGTTTTCCGGCGCGGATCGAATCGTTCGACGTCTCGCACATTCAGGGCGCTGAGAATGTCGCCGGTATGGTCGTCTGTGAAAACGGGAAAATGAATCGCAGCGAATATCGCAAGTTCAAGATTCGCTGGGTCGAGGGGGCTAATGACTTTGCTTCGATGCACGAGGCGGTGCTGCGACGTTATCGACGCGTGCGCGATGAAGAAAAAGCTTTGCCCGATTTGATTATGATCGATGGCGGCAAGTCGCAACTCAGCGCGTCCGCTGAAGCCATGCGCGAACTCGATCTCGAGGCCGTGCCGATGATTGGCGTGGTCAAGCCGCCGCTGCATCACAATCAGGTCGCTTATCTTTTGGTCAAAGGCCGTGAAGACGCGCCCGTCTATCTCGATTCGCATTCGCCGATCCTGCGCTTGATCCAGATGATCCGTGACGAGACGCATCGCTACGCGGTGACTTATCATCGCAAGCGGCGCGAGCTGCGCGACTTCACCTCCGAGTTGTCAGCGATTCCGGGAGTCGGAGAAAAGCGAAAGACACGTCTGCTGCGTCACTTCGGATCAATACAGAAAATTTCCGTCGCATCGGTGGACGAACTCGCTCCCTTCGTCGGCCGCAAGACGGCCGGAGAGATCGCCGATCACTTTGCGCGGCAGCGGGCGCTGGCGGAAGGTGCGAATGCGGCCTAACGGTAGTCCAGATGGAAAATGACCTAATGTTCGATGACGAACCCACAATTGAACAAACTAAGGCTTTCGCAACTGGCCTTTACCAGGGTGCTCAAGTCGTTGCCGATTACGTTAGGGAACGTTGGCGGTTAATTGAAGGTGTTTTCCCTAACTCGCAAACAGGACACAGAGATGCTGAGAACCTTCGACATCAACGCGATCTATTATCCTTTCAACAAATTGTTAAATTCGCTTCTGGAAATGATTAGATTTGCTCGCCAGGCTTTTGGTTAGTATCCTTCTGCACATGGCTACAATCATTGAAATCAAAAAACTCGCGCTCGATTTACCCGAGCAGGATCGCGCAACCCTTGCTGCGAATC
>DATISD010000005.1:0-3005 GCA_035469005.1 Pyrinomonadaceae bacterium
CGGCCTTACACGCAATGGTTGCGTCGGGAAATGCGGCTGATCGTTCGCACCACGAGAGATCCGTCATCAATTGTTTCCAGTGTCCGCCAGCAGGTTGTGAGCATCGATCCGGAACTGCCGTTGTCTGATGTCAGCACGATCGAGCAGGCGATGGCCCGCTCACTTAGCACAACCACATTCACGAACTGGTTGCTCTTAAGCTTTGCTGCGGCGGCGTTGGTCCTGGCAATTACCGGCATCTACGGCGTGATGTCAGTGGATGTTGCCGGCCGCACGAAAGAGTTTGGAATTCGCCTGGCGTTGGGAGCGCAGTCCTCGAGCGTGTTGGGAATCGTGTTACGGCAAGGATTGAAGCTTGCGCTGTTGGGCGTATCGATCGGAGTTGTTGCGTCACTGGCACTGACCAGGCTGATGCGTGGCGTATTGTTTGGAATAAATGAAACCGATCCAATGACGTTTGTTGTTATCTCGACGTTGCTGGTGTTGGTCGCGCTTTTGGCCTGCGTCGTCCCGGCGCGGCGAGCTACCAGGGTCGATCCTCTTGAGGCTTTGCGATACGAATAAGGTTGTTGCCCATTGTCGGCCGGCTGATTTCGCGAGGGGAAATGATGAACACTTTACTTCAGGATTTGCGTTTTGGCGCGCGGATGTTATTCAAAACTCCGGCGCTGACCTTCATCGTGATTCTGGCGCTGGCGCTCGGCATCGGCGCGAATACCGCGATCTTCAGCGTCGTCAATGCCGTGCTGTTGCGGCCGCTGCCTTACGATGACGCCAATCGGCTGGTCTTTCTCAACGAGACCAGTAAATCGATGAGCGACATCTCGATCTCGTATCCGAATTTTTCTGATTGGCGCAATCAGAACCACGTGTTCGAGAAGATCGGCGTCTTTAATCGCAGTAATTACAATTTGACCGGCCGGGGTGATGCTGAACGTATCCCGACTGCGCAAATGTCTGCCGATCTCTTTGCGGCCTTGCGCGTCAACGCGGCTACTGGAAGGCTGTATACGAACGACGAAGATAAACCGGGCGGCAATCCCGTCGTGGTGCTGGGTTACGGATTTTGGCAAAGGCGTTTCGGCGGAGAGCAGAGCATTATCAATCAACAGCTCACGCTGAACGGAAAGAGCTATACCGTGATTGGTGTGCTGCCACAGGGATTTCAATATCCGAGCCGCGTCGACATGTGGGTTCCCGTCGGTCAACTGGCGGCTAATGAGAGCTGGCAGCACCGGGGGAATCATCCCGGTCTCTACGGCGTCGCGCGTCTGAAGCCGGGTGTCACACTCGCCGCCACTCAGGCAGACATGAAGAACATCGCGGCCAATCTCGATCGTCAATATCCAAACGAGGTTGGCGGCGACAGTGTTCGCGTGCAACCGATGCTTGAAGCGTACGTCAGCGACGTTCGCGGCACGCTTTGGGTTTTGTTCGGCGCCGTCGCATTCGTACTGCTGATTGCGTGTGCGAACATCGCTAATCTGCTGCTGGCGCGGGCTGGCGCTCGCCGGAAGGAAATGGCGATACGCGCGGCGATGGGCGCCGGACGCTGGCGCATTGTGCGGCAGCTGCTTACTGAGAGTGTTTTGCTCGCCCTGGTCGGTGGCGTGCTCGGTTTGCTGGTCGCGCGCTGGGGCATTCAGCTCATTCTCTGGATGAGCCCCGACGCCATTCCACGCTCACGCGAAATCGGACTCGACTGGCGAGTGCTGTCATTCACGATCGGAGTTTCATTTCTGACTGGAATTCTTTTTGGATTAGTTCCGGCTATCCAGGCGGGCCACGTCGGAGTCCACGAAACCCTGAAAGAAACCGGCCGTGGCACTTCGCGTAAGCAGTGGCTGCGCAGTTCGCTTGTGGTTGCCGAAGTCGCAACCACGCTGGTCCTTTTGGTCGGTGCGGGTTTGATGATTCGCAGTTTCTATCGCTTGCAGCAAGTAAATCCTGGCTTCTCTTACGAACACCTGACTAGCTTTAGTATTTCATTGCCGCAAAAAAAATACGCCAGCGAAGATCAGCGGAGTACTTTCTTTCGCCGCCTCACGGAAAATCTGCGCACGTTGCCCGGCGTTGAAGCCGCGGCTGCTGCTTCGGGTCTGCCGCTGGGAAACAACGGCTGGCAAACCTCTTTTGTGATTGACGGTAGGCCTGCGCCCGAACGGACCCAGGTCCCACTGATGGAAGCTTGTGCGGTCACGCCGGATTATTTTCGCGCCATGAACATTCCGTTATCGCATGGCCGGTACTTTGACGATCATGACGACCGATCATTTCTGGCAGGTAAGGATCTCAGTAAGCTCAACGACCAGCAAAAACAGATAGCCGGAATGAACGTCGTCATTATTGACGAGGAGTTTGCGCGGCGTTATTGGCCCAACGAAGAGGCGGTCGGCAAGAAAATTCGGATTGGCGGCATTAGCGATGGGCCGTTGCTGACGGTGGTCGGCGTCGTCGGTCGCGTAAAGATGGAAAGTTTGAGCCAGGATTCGAATCGAGTGCAGGGTTACCTCTCGGCCGCCCAATCGCCGCCTTCAGGCATGACCGTTATTCTTAAAGCGACCGGCGATCCAAATACCTTGCTCCAATCGGCGCGTGAACAGGTTAAGGCCATTGATGTCGATCAGCCGATCTATAACATTCGTTCCATGAACGAAATCCGCGCAGAGTCAGTTGCGCCCGAGCGTTTGAATCTAACCTTGCTCAGCATTTTTGCCGGCATCGCTTTGGTGTTGGCGATCGTCGGCATCTACGGCGTGATGTCTTATTCGGTCACTCAACGCACGCATGAAATCGGCATTCGCATGGCGATCGGCGCACAGCCGCGCGACGTCTTCCGAATGATCCTCGGCCACGGAATGTTGCTTACACTCGTGGGCATAGGTGCGGGGCTGCTCGGCGCGTTCGGCCTGACCCGCCTGATGGCGACGATGCTGTTCGGCGTCAAACCGACGGACCCGTTGACGTTCGCGGGCGTGGCCGTGTTGCTGACTGTAGTCGCTTTG
>DATISD010000006.1:0-2764 GCA_035469005.1 Pyrinomonadaceae bacterium
TATCGGCCGTTGGGTTCACCACGAATGCGTCGCGCGAACGTGCGGATTATCGCGGCGAGCAATCTGGATCTTGAACTCGCGGTAGGCAACGGCAAAGTCCGTCAGGATCTTTTCTATCGTTTGAACATTATCTCAGTGTCGCTGCCGCCTCTGTGTAATCGTCGCGACGACATTCCGCTGCTGGCAAATCACTTTCTGGCGAAATACGCGCAGGAAGGCCGGCAAGAGTTGACCGGCTTCTCTCCTGAAGCGCTGCATCTACTCATGGTCCAGGCCTGGCCGGGCAACGTGCGCGAACTGGAACATGTGATTCAGCGTGCTCTGATTCTGTGCAAAGGACAGATTCTCCAGGCGAGCGACCTCTTGCTGTCGAATTCAAGGCTCGAGCTTAATCGCGAGTCGTTGCGGGAAGCGAAAGCAAAGGAGATTGCCCGCTTTGAAAAGAATTACATTCAGGCGGTCCTCTCGATTTGCAAAGGAAATATCACCCGTGCGGCAGTTGTTGCTCGCAAGAATCGCAGGGCTTTCTGGCAACTGATCCGCAAGCATCAAATAGATGTAAGCAGCTTTAAGCAACCCATTACCTGAGATGGGACAGTCGTCGCTCTCCCTTGGACAAATTTGTCCAGGCGATATCTTTATAATTTCAAAGGCTCTTGGGATTGCCTGGCAGAATTCCTCGGACAAATTCAGCCGACCCATCCTCCACAGAAGCGGCTAATCCGGCTCCAGAAATTATTGGCTCAACAATTGCTTTTCTGTGCGCAACGTTCGATCTAAAGGTAATGAAAGAAGAAGCGAGCGTAGCTGAGATTGCGTCTATGATTCTGAATTACCTGCGACAAAATCCCGAAGCCCAGGACACCTTCGAAGGAATTGTTCATTGGTGGCTGCCCGATCAGCACCATCAACAGAGCAGGGCGAGAATCAAAGAGGCTCTCGATCGACTCCTGGCCGCTGGATTAATCAGCGGCCACAAGGGCACGGATGGCCAGGTCTCGTATCGGGTGATGCGCGAAGGTCATCGGAAGCGGAAAGAACAACCGCAGCCAAAAGTGAAGCGTAACTATTGAAGGAGGAAGCGTAATGCCGGCCACACTTACTTATCCGGGTGTTTACATCGAAGAGATTCCCAGTGGAGTGCGCACAATTGTTGGCGTTGCCACATCGATCACTGCGTTTTTGGGCCGGACACAGCGCGGCCCGGCGAACGATCCTACGACCATTAATAGCTTTGGCGACTTTGAGCGTCAGTTTGGTGGGTTAAGCTCCGAGTATCCGTTGAGTTATGCCGTCCGCGACTTTTATCTCAATGGCGGACAACAAGCAATCGTGGTCCGAGTTTACAAACAGCCTGCCCAAAACAACGATGGCAAAGCACGCTTCGCGGTCGCCGACGACGTAAAGTTAGTAGCAGCGAGCGCCGGAGACTGGGGCAAGAAATTACGCGCGACCATTGACGTCGAAGTGTCCGATGACGCGCGCCAACGCCTCAACGTGACCGCCAATGATGTCCTTTTCAACCTGATAGTGCGCGATTCCAACCCCGGTGGCCGCACGGAAAAAATCATGAACCTGACTTTGTTGAAGGACAGCGCGCGGCGCGTTGACCGAGTTCTTGCCGCAGAATCAAGTCTGCTCAATTGGGACGGTGCCTTTCCGGGGAATGCTCCCGCCGCGACGAAAATCAAGGATGCCTACACAAAATATCTGGATCTGCAAGCGAAGCTGAAGGGCGGTAATGCCAATGAGATCAAGACCGCCCAAGACGCTTATGATCAGTCGAAAGCATTGCTGGTTGACGCCGCGACCTCAGCCGAAAAGGACCTGGCGGATGCAGTTAAGAAGAACGACGCGAATGCCAAGGCAGCCGCAGAAACCGCCCTCGCCAACGCGGAAAAAGCAACCAATGCGGCGAACAGCGGCGCGTTAACCAAGACAGACTTCATCGGCAGTCCCGGTGATCAGAGCGGCCTGTATGCGCTCGACAAAGCTGACTTATTCAATCTGCTTTGCATTCCACCCGATGTCCGCGACCAGGATACGGACAAAGGAGTCTATCAAGAAGCGATGACTTATTGTGCAGCACGGCGCGCGATGTTGATAGTTGATTCGCCGGCAGCATGGGGAGCGAATCGCGAGCAAGCGGCGTCGAAAGCCAGGAGTGGCTTGACCGACCTGGGCCTCACCGGCGAAGCCGCCCGCAACGCGGCGTTGTTTTTTCCGCGCGTGAAGGAGTCTGATCCCAACCGCGATGGACAGGTCGATACTTTTGTTCCTTGCGGCGTTATCGCTGGGGTGATGGCGCGCACCGACGTGAATCGCGGTGTCTGGAAAGCGCCGGCAGGTCTCGACGCAACCATCAACGGTATTCAGGAACTTCAGGTTAATCTCAATGATCAGGAAAACGGAATGCTGAATCCTCTGGCGATCAATTGCCTGCGAGCATTTCCGATCACCGGACGAGTTGTGTGGGGAGCACGCACTTTGCGGGGCGCAGACCAACTCGCGGACGAATACAAGTACATTCCGGTGCGGCGACTGGCTTTGTACCTCGAAGAAAGTCTCTACCGCGGATTGAAATGGGTGGTGTTTGAGCCGAACGACGAGCCGCTTTGGGCACAGATTCGGCTTAATGTCGGCGCATTCATGCAGAACCTGTTTCGCCAGGGCGCGTTCCAGGGCAAGACGCCGAGTGAGGCCTATTTCGTCAAGTGCGACAAGGAGACAACGAGTCAGAACGACATCAATCTTGGCATTGTGA
>DATISD010000007.1:0-2045 GCA_035469005.1 Pyrinomonadaceae bacterium
GCCTTCGTGGCTACGGCACTCGCCGCGCAGAACCCCGAGCTGGTTAGTGGCATCATCATGATTGATGGCGGCTATGTCCCGGATTTGCCCGTTGGAGTCGATGCATCGCAAATGCTGGACGCGACGCTCGCGTTGCGGATTGGACAGCTAAACCAAACCTACGATTCGAAATCAGCCTATCTCACCTTCTGGCGCAGCCAGCCAAACTTCCCAGCCGCGGACTGGAATTCCTGGACCGAAAAATTTCTCGATTACGAAGTCAGTGGCGACACGACAGTGCAGCCGAAAGCCTCGGCGGATGCCGTCAAGGTGGACGTCGCGGAAGCTTTCAAGCGAGACGAGATTGTGGCGCGATTGAAATCCCTGCGAGTGCCCGTGCTGCTCTTGCGGGCCGAAAAAGGTTTAGAGCCCGGGCAGCCACCCATTTTTCCTGATTCGTTCATGGCGCCGTTTCGCGAGTGCATCCCCGGAATGAAAGACGAAATGATTTCAGGGACGACTCATTTCACCATCACGCTTGGTGAGCGCGGCGCGGCGAGAGTCGCCGACCTGATCGTGGATTTTGCTGAACAGTGCGAACGGTAATGAATTTCAAACGCTTCATTATTTCTATTGCAGCTCTGGTCTTGCTGAATGCTTCGGCTTACGCGGGGGCCTGGGTAAAGGGCACGGTTAAGAATTCATCCGGTTCGCTCGAATACAGGCTGTGGGTCGCGTCCGCGTACAGCAAAGGTAAGTCGGCTCCGCTGGTTTTGATGCTGCACGGTTGTACACAAACGGCCGAACAGTTCGCCGCGCTTTCAGGGATGAACGAGCTGGCAGACAAGAACAACTTTCTGGTGGTCTATCCCGAACAAACTGCGACGGCTAATCCGCTGAGATGTTGGAATTGGTTTGACCCGAAGCATCAATCGCGCGACACGGGCGAGCCTTCGCTTATCGCCGCGGTGGCTCAGGACGTGCGCGCGTCGTACAGCATCGATGGCCAGCGCATCTACGCAGTCGGGGTCTCAGCCGGCGGGGCGATGGCGGTTGTAATGGCCGTCGCATACCCCGAGCTGTTCACGGGCCTGGGAGTGGTAGCCGGCACGGAATATAAAGCCGCCAACACGGTCGAGGGTGGTCTGGCAGCAATGAAACAGGGCGGCCCCGATCCGAACCAGCAGGGACTGTTGGCCTTCCAATCAATTCAGCAGAGCGCGGCTGGACCAAAGAAGCGTCTTGCCATCATAGCCTTTCAGGGAACGAAAGATCCTTACGTCAATCCGGCTAATACTGATCAGCTAATCGCGCAGTGGGCGCAAACGAACGACTACCTCGACGACGGTAAAGACAACGATAGCATCAGGATTGAATCGCCGGACGAAACGAAAGGTACGGTTCCCGGCGGCTACAACTACATTCGCTATAGGTACAAGGACAGCCGCGGACGATGGTTGATGGAGAAATGGATCGTGGAAGGGATGGGGCACGCCTGGCCCGGGAGTCTGCTCGCTAATCCATTTGCCGACGCAAAGGGACCCAACGCCAGCGCTGAGATTTGGCGTTTCTTCGTCGAAACAGGAGAGAGCAAATGAATGTTGGTTCTCTCCCGGCAAGGCACGCGCGCTATCGCCCGCAACAAGCGGCGATTGTGTTCGAGGATCGCCGTTTGAGCTGGCTGGAATTTAATCAAAGGGTAAATCGTGCGGCGAATGCACTGCGCGGTGTGGGCCTTAAAAAGGGCGATAAGGTCGCCACCATTCTGCCGAATTGCCTGGAACTGTTTGAAAGTTACTGGGCCATCGTGAAGATTGGCGCAGTGATCGTGCCGCTCAGTTCGTTGCTTCGCGGCAAGGGACTCCTGAATCTTCTGAGGGATTCCGACACAACGGCAGTTATCACCAACGCCTGCGTAATCAAAGAACTGGAATCGATCGAATCACAACTTCCGAACATTACCTCAGATCGCTTTATCTCGATTGACGAGGCAGAAGGCTATCAAAGCTACGCCGCCCTGGCCGCAGCGGCTAATAACGAAGAGCCACCGGCGGTTGAAATTACAG
>DATISD010000008.1:0-2958 GCA_035469005.1 Pyrinomonadaceae bacterium
CCGGCTTCGTCACCGGCAGCGGCAGCGAAGGCGAGTCCGTCTGCCGCAACCTCGCCGGCGAAGAAGTAGGGTACGCACGCCTCCGGCGTGCTTAATGGATGGCGCACTTCGTGCGCCAGAGTTTAGCGGGCGCGGTGCCTGAAAGGTTTGGCGACCGCGCCCGTTTTGTGTTCTGGAGTGCGGCGACTTGTCGCCGCTTTCAATCCAGGCAATGAATCACAAAGCTGCGGCCAGCCGCAGCACTCCAAGATGCTCTTTCGTCTCTCAGATGTTCATAAGTCTTACGGCGCGCGGGATGTTTTGCGTGGCACCAGCCTACAAATCAATCCCGGCGAACACGTCGGACTTGTCGGCCGCAACGGGGCAGGCAAGACAACCATCTTCAATCTCGTCACTCAGGAAATCACTGCCGATCGTGGCGAGGTCGTACGCGCGCGCGGCTTGAAGCTCGGACTGTTGGCCCAGCACGTTCACTTCGCGGAAGGCTCGACCGTCCATGAATCTGCGCTCGCCGCATTCGGCCGCCTTCAGCAAATCGAACACGAGATGCACGAGCTTGAGCATCGCATGAGCGATGTCAGTGACGATCTCGAAAAGGTTCTGGCCAGTTACAGCGACCTCCAGCATGAATACGAGCGTGAAGGCGGCTTCGAGTACTCAGCCCGGGCCGAAGCCATCCTGCAGGGTCTCGGTTTCGATCGCGAAAGCTGGCAAATGGAAACCGCAAAACTCTCAGGCGGTCAGCAGAATCGCCTGGGGCTTGCGTGTTTGCTGTTGTCCGACCCCGATGTGCTTTTGCTCGACGAGCCGACGAATCACCTGGATGTCCGCGCGGTCGAATGGCTGGAAGAGTTTCTCCAAAGCTATGCGGCGAGCTTTGTCATTATTTCGCATGATCGGTATTTCCTCGACCGCGCCTGCCGGCGCATCATTGAAGTTGAGAATGGCCAGGCGACGAGTTACACGGGCAACTACTCTCATTATCTTGTCGAGCGCGAGGAGCGGCGTGAGATCCAGCAGCGTGCCTTTGAGAATCAACAAAGACTGATAGCGAAGACCGAAGAGTTCATTCGCAAAAATCTGGCAGGCCAAAAAACCAAGCAGGCGAAGTCACGTCGGAACATGCTCGAGCGTCTCGCACGGCTGGATGCGGTGCGCGCCGATCAAGCCGCCGGAGATTTTCGTCTCCAGAACATCGAGCGTGCCGGCACCCACGTGCTGACTGTGAACGAAGCTGCAATTGGATACGGCGATAAAGTCCTGGCGCGCGACATAAATTTGATTCTCCGTAGGGGTGAGTGCCTTGGTGTGATCGGTCCGAATGGCTCAGGTAAGACCACCTTTCTGAAAACGATTTTGGGCACGATTCCGCCCCTCTCAGGAGAGTTTCGCTGGGGCAGCAAAGTCGAAATTGGTTATTACGCGCAGCAGCTCGAGGATCTCGACGAACGCAACGAAATCATCATGGAGTTGCGTCGGGTTGCGCCCTCGTCTGCGACCAGCGGCGAGCTGAGATCTTTCCTGGCGAAGTTTCTTTTCTTTGGCGACGACGTTTACAAGCATGTGCGCGATCTGTCCGGTGGAGAGAAGGGAAGACTCGCGCTCGCCAAACTGATCTATTCAGGCGTGAACGTTTTGGTTCTCGACGAACCGACCAACCATCTGGACATTCCATCCCGTGAGGCCCTTGAGGCGGCGCTCGAAGCTTACGAAGGAACGATTGTGACCATCAGTCACGACCGGTTCTTTCTGGATCGCGTAGCGACGCAAATTCTCGCGCTGGACGGAGAAGGCAGCGTCGAGCATTACCACGGCGATTACACGGAATATCACGACTGGAAAGCGGCGAACATGAACCAGTCACAACCTCCAGTAGCAGAGAAATCGATTGCGGTCGATTCAGGCGATCATAAACGAGGCCGTCGAAGGAAGCGTTCAGCACCATCCTCGTCGGCGGATGGATCACCGGCCCGATCGTCTTCTGCGAAAAACGCCAAGCGCATCAAGGTCATCAAAAAACCCCGCGGCGCCGAAATTATCGAAGCCGAGATAACTGAAATCGAGAAGCGCATTGCGGAACTCTCAGCCGAGATGGCCAAACCAGAAGTCGCCCGCGACATTACGAAACTCGTGAAGGCGAATGATGATTATCAAAATGCCGAGAGCCGTCTGGCGGAACTGATGGACGAATGGGAGCGTGCGGAAACCGCGGTCGGTTCCAACAAGCGTTAGCAGCGGCACAGACCGCAGCGTGCCGGCAACATGGACTTTAGTCGGCGAGCACGCACGGACTGAAGTCTGTGTTACAGGCGCTACTGGTTCAGTTTCAAGTTGTGGCACAGGCGTCCCACCGTGAAATCACGCACATGATCAGCGTGCCCGGTTCAAAACTGAAGCAGTATTGCAGGCGCCATGCTTGACACGTGATCGTGGCGTTTGTTACTTTCGCGGTTCGCTTGGCGGGCTGTTAATTCAGCTTTGAAAATCTCTTTTAGGCGCGTAGCTCAGGGGTAGAGCACTACCTTGACACGGTAGGGGTCTGGGGTTCAAATCCCCACGCGCCTACCAATCCTCTCCATAACTTAGCCAGGTCGACCGCGTTTTCCGTTGCTCCGGAGCGCATCAGGGAGCGTCTCTCCTTAACTTGATCGAATGGGAGGTTGGATGTAAATGCGACTCCCCGTCGAGTACCATGTTATCCCCGGCTGGAAAGGATTGATGAGTGATGCAAGAGTCGAACGCGCTAAGTCTAATCGCCCATAAGCTCACCCGTGGGGTAAAATCCGCTGCTGTGCATTTCCACGCACCTCCTCAGTAAGAGTTCGCACGTCTTACCACTGAGCATTCCACACCTCTCGGATTTGCTTGCCATCTCAGCACGCACTTTATGAACGTGCGGGGAACGTCAATTGCTTATTTCAACTAATCGCAAGATCTTTCCATCCAGTCATGCGATCT
>DATISD010000009.1:0-2010 GCA_035469005.1 Pyrinomonadaceae bacterium
CGGTGAACGGGATTGAGGTCATTCACATTATGGCCGGCGGGAAATCTGAGCCACATCCATATACTTCAGCGGCGAGAATTGTTAATGGCCGGCTCTCGTATCGCGGTGTGTTGGAAAGTTAGGGCTGATTATTGATAATAACGAGGAAATCATTTTGGAATCCGACGCTGAAGGACAAATATATCGATGAACGTTGAGATCACCGACGAAGAGCGCGAATTTCTTGACGAGTTGTTCGAGGAAAAACAAAAGCACATGATTCAGGAGATCAATCATACAGATACGATCGACTTCGAACGGCTGTTAAGAAAAAAAAATTGGAGTGCTCGAAGAACTAATGCGAAAGATCGGACAGGATGTGCGGTAACTTAGACTTGATCATTTGAAGACGTAACCTGCATCTACGTGGCAACATAAGGTTCAAAAAATGAGCTTGCTCGATGATATAGTCCGCCGTTGTGAAAGATGCGATCGTGAAACCGATCACGTTATCGAATCAATCGGCACGGACAATCGACCGCACTATTCCTGCTGGGATTGTGTTGCGCGGCACGAGAAGCGATTCAATCAAAGACCAGGATGGAGGAGGGCGCATCGCACGCGCCGCTATGAACGAAATTAGGTACGCACGCCTCCGGCGTGCTTCGTGTTAAGCACGCCGGAGGCGTGCGTACCGTCTGCCTGAGAGTCACCGGCGACGACTTTGGCTTACGTGATGAGTCTCTTCCCACTTATGCCCGTCCCGTTCCAGTAACTCGTCAGCTTCCTTCGGACCCCACGACCCAGCTTCGTAATTTGGGAAATCGGGCGGCGGCGCGCTGGCCCAGGCTTTTTGAGTTGGGGCCACCACGGCCCAGCCGGCTTCAACCTGATCCGCGCGCTGGAATAGCGTCGCGTCACCCAAAATGCAATCGTGCAACAGACGCTCGTAACCGGTGCTCGAGACGTTGCCAAAATAATCTTCGTAATCAAACTCCATGTCGACCGCGCCGAGCTTCAGTATCGGTCCCGGGATCTTAGCGCCAAAACGGAGTGTCACTCCTTCGTCCGGTTGGATGTGCAAGACCAGTCGATTGCTGGTTAATTGATCAACCGGCGTGTCGCGAAAGAGCATGAACGGCGCACGTTTGAAACTGATGGCGATCTCGGTGTCGCGAGCCGCGAGCCGCTTTCCCGTGCGCAGATAAAAAGGAACGTCCGCCCAGCGCCAGTTGTCAATCAAAAGTTTCAGCGCGACGAATGTCTCGACGGATGAATCAGGCGCAACGTTCGGCTCGCTGCGGTAAGCAGGGACTGACTCTCCGTCAATGACTCCGGCTCCGTATTGGCCACGAACGGATCGCCCGGCGGCCTCGTCCGGCGGCGGACATTGAATCGCATGCAGGACCTTCGCCTGTTCATCGCGAACTGCGTTGGCTTTGAACGAAACGGGTGGTTCCATCGCGGTGAGCGTCAGCAATTGCAAGAGATGATTCGGAACCATATCGCGCAGGGCTCCGGCCTGCTCGTAGTATCCGCCACGTTTTTCAACGCCGACTTCTTCCGCTGCCGTTATTTGCACCGAATCGATGTAGCGGCGATTCCAAATCGGTTCGAAGATGCCATTGCCGAAACGAAATACCAGGATGTTCTGAACGGTTTCTTTGCCCAGGTAGTGATCGATTCGGTAGATCTGCTCTTCACGAAGAACCTGCATCAGCTCTTGATTGAGTTGTCTCGCAGATTCAACGTCAGAACCGAAGGGCTTTTCGATCACAACCCGACGGAAACGCCCGCCTTCTTCCTCCGTAAGATTCGCATTGCCCAACTTTTTAACCACCGGCGCAAAATACTGGGGAGCAGTCGCCAGATAAAAGATGCAATTCCCCTGCTCATTTCGCTCGGAGTCGATTTTATCCAGCCTGGTCTTTAACGCCGAGTAGGTATTCTCGTCGGTGAAATCACCGGACAGATAATGAAGCCGTTCCGCCAGCCAACTCCAAATTTCGGCTTCGATTTCTTCGGTGGCGA
>DATISD010000010.1:0-16548 GCA_035469005.1 Pyrinomonadaceae bacterium
CAGGTTCGACCCCTGCCGCGGGTACCAGGTTCTTGCACAATCCCCCCAAACTGGAAATGCAAAATGCTGTTGCACATGACTATCGTCCGCAGGCGCTGCCGAAGATCTTACTCGTGGAAGATTTTGACGACACGCGCCTGATGATGAAAATGTGGTTGGAGAAGCGTGGTTACCACGTCATCGAAGCGGAAACCGGCGAACAAGCGATCTCGCTCGCGCAGCGCGAAGCGCCTGACCTCATCATCATGGACGTCATGATGCCCGGGATGAATGGGCTTGACGCTACGCAGCAGATACGACAATATCAGGCCCTCCGCCGGACACCAATCGTCGCTGTTTCAGCTTACGGCACTGATGAGTATCGGCGGCTGGCAATCCAGGCCGGCTGTAACGAATATGTTTCGACGCCGTTCGAGCCGAGTGCCTTAGCTGATTTGCTGGCAAGCCTGCTGGCAGATGGAGAATCTGCGGATCTGAATGCCCAAGCATCTGACCTCGAACATTGAAAGTTTCACACCGCTAATTCTTGTGGCTCTCTGCCTGTGCGCAACTGCAAGGGCCCAACCGGCCACCTGCTCTCTCAAACCAGATCAATTAAAGGAAGCACCCGAGTTATTCGGTTTCCATCTGGGCATGACTCTTGACCAGGTGAAGGCGCGCTCTTCTCTGATTAAGTTTGGTCTAGCGGACAAGTTCGGCGTCGTCAAAACCACCATCAATCCACATTACGAGCCGCGATTTGATAAAGCGGCGTTCGCCGACGTTCGGACAATCTCCTTCGATTTTCTTGACAGTCAGCTGGTCACGCTGTGGATTGGTTATGAAGAGACTTTCAAGTGGCCGAAGCTGGATGAATTTGTCGCTAACATGAGCAAGTCGCTGGACGTCTCCGGCGACTGGCCGGCAAAAGGTAACGGACAGCAGTTAACCTGTGATGGTTTTTCGCTGTTTGCATCGATCATCGCCAGAGGACCAAGCCTTCGCGTGATGGACGAAGTGGCGCAGAACGTGATCGCTGAGCGCCGGGAAAAAGCACAGGAGTCAGCGGAGACGGAGGTGATCGGCGACAACCGCACCTTGACTTATTATCCAGCCGATTGTGCAGCAAAGGGTGATGTGCCAGTGGGAAGCCGGACCACCTTTAAGAACAAAGACGAAGCCGAAAGTGCCGGGTACAAACTGGCAAAAGCTTGTAATTAAGCTGCGGCCCGGACGTATGTCACCGGCCGCGGGGCAACTCAAAACCCAGACTGAAGTCTGTGCCAACTTAGGAGGATCTCATGCTGAAAGAATTCAAAGAATTCCTTGCTCGCGGAAGCGTTGTGGACCTCGCTATAGCGGTCATCATCGGCGCAGCGCTCGGAAAAATTGTCACCTCGCTCGTCGAAGGCATCATCATGCCACCCATCGGCCTGCTGTTGGGCAAAGTCGATTTTGCCAGCCTCTTCCTGGTGCTCGATAATTCGAAAGGCGTTCCTGTGTCGCTGGCAGATGCGAAGGCGAAAGGCATCCCCGTTGTTGCCTACGGCGCCTTCATCAATGACATTGTGAACTTCGTGATCATTGCATTTGTGATCTTTCTGTTGGTGAAAATGGTTAACCGGATAAGGAAAGTGGATACGACCGTGAAAGACTGTCCGCATTGCCTCACTGCGATTCCACTGGCGGCGACACGATGTTCCGGCTGCTGCGCTGATCTCCAGGCGGCGTAGGTGAGAGCAGCCTGACTGGAGCGCAAGCGTCCTCGCTTGCAGTTAAGGCGAAAAGAAGCAGCAACCAGACGGTTGCGCTCCAGTCCCAAAATGGGCTTGCTTGACGCTCAGCAATCCGCTTCTTAGAATGAACTTCTAACCCCGCCGCATCGTACAAGTGTTTTACTGCATGAGGAGCATATTCTATGAGCACATCTTTTCATTCACCAACGGACGGTACAGACTCTAATGACGAGTTATTAGTTAATGAGCCGGTGTCTGAGCATGAAGACGAGCGATCCACGGCCGGGAGTTCCGTGCGCGACATGGCTTCCCGAATTCCGGAACAATTGTCCGCCATCGGTCGCGACATAAGCCGCACGATCGAACGCGCGATTTCAGCCAAAGACGATTACATGCTGGCCGTGAAAGTTTCGCAGGACGCGCAGGTGAAACTGGGTCAACTCGTCCAGGCCGGCGTCTTCGGCACTCGCGCCGAAGCGGCTGCTTTCTTAATCGACGAAGGGATCAAATCGCAGGGACCTCTATTTGAAAGAGTCGAACAAAAACTCGCGGAGATCGAGCGTCTGCGCGCCGAGTTGCGTGGCATGATTGCCGAAAACAAGACTTAGGCTGAACGCCTGCACTCAGTATTCATCGCCCCACTCTGCATCGCGGCGATTCGCAGAGTGGGGCGTCTTTGTTTATCCATGCATTCCGCGCTAAAATCTCTGGTAGCATCCCCCAAAACGTTCTTCCAGCTTCCGCCACGCGGGTTAAATCGGTCTACTGTGCAGAAAACTTTTCAGGTTCCACACACACCTATAAAACAATTCAGTTTGGATAATGGCCTGCGCATCGTCTTGAATGAAGATCATTCCGTTCCGGTCGTCTCGGTCGCGGTTTATTACGACGTCGGCTCGCGCAACGAGCGTGAAGGCCGCACCGGCTTTGCGCACTTATTCGAGCACATGATGTTCCAGGGGTCTGAGAATGTCCCGAAGGCCGCGCACTTTCAATACATTTCAAATGCCGGCGGCACGATGAACGGCACCACTTCGAGTGAGCGAACCAACTATTTCGAGACGCTGCCCGCCAGTCAGTTGCCGCTCGCTCTTTGGCTGGAGAGCGATCGCATGAGGTCACTCGCGGTTACCCAGGAAAATCTCGACAACCAGCGTGAAGCCGTCAAAGAAGAAAAGCGGCTCCGCTATGACAATCAGCCGTATGTGAATGGATTTCTGCGGCTGTTTGAAATGAGTTTCAAGAATCCCGCCAACTCGCATTCGACAATCGGATCGATGGAAGATCTCGACGCCGCAACGGTGGAAGATATCCAGGAGTTCTTTCGCATTTATTACGCTCCAAACAATGCAGTGCTGGCAGTCGCCGGCGACATCGATGAAACTGAAACGCTGGCACTAATCGAGAAATATTTTGCGACGATTCCACGGCAACCCGAACCGCCACCCGTCGATGTGGCTGAGCCTCCGGGCGTGGCGGTGAATCAGGACGCCTACCTTGATAGGTTGGCCCCGGTTCCCGCGTTCGCGCTGGGATGGAAAATTCCCGAGCGACGGTCGCCTGAATTTTACGCGCTGTCGCTCGCCAGCCACCTGCTGTTCGAAGGTGAGAGTGCCCGGCTCTATCAAAAGCTCGTCAAAGGTGAAGAATCGGTGGTGCAAATGCAGGGTGGCATCGATGAACGCCGCGGACCTTCCGGACTGTTCATCGTGGTGATTCCCAAACCCGATCGCGAAGGCGCTCAAATTCGGGACGCGACATTTGAAGAGATTCGGCAGCTTGCAACCAGCGGACCCAGTGAGGAAGAGATGGAGAAGCTGCGCAACAACCTTTTCAACGCTTCTGTGCGCAGCCGCCAATCGTCTTTGTACCGGGCGCAACAACTCGCTGAATTCGCGCTTTACGATCGCGATCCTGAATTATTCAACACCGACCTGCAGACCTATTTGGAGGTCACCGCTGAACAAATTCGAGATGCGGTCGCGCAATATCTCGACACTGAAGATCGCGTGCTTTTGGATATCGTCCCGGCGCCGCAAGAAGCCGCCCCCGCGGCGCCACAAGAGCCCGGCGAACCCAGGCAACCGACGTCGCCCTTGCCGCAGATACCAGCCCCGCCGGACGAAGCACCCGCCGGCGCACCGATTCCAACAGCTTCGCAGCCGGTCATAGAATCGAATTGATGGATTAATTCGAAGAGCGCAAACAACTAAATGATGCAAACTGAAACCTTCAGACGCGAGATGCCTCCACCGCTGGCCCCGCGGCCCTTGAATCTTCCTGAATCGGTCGAAACCACGCTGGCAAACGGTCTGACCTTGGCTCTTATCGAGGACAAACGACTGCCGCTAATCAACTTTCGATTGGCGTTTCGTTCCGGCGACGCGAATGATCCGGCCGAACTACCAGGTTTGAGCGACATGATGTCGCACCTTCTCACTGAAGGCACAACAACGCGAACCAGCCGGCAAATTGCCGAAGAAATCGAGCGTCTGGGCGCGACGCTTTCCGTTGGTTCGAGTTCAGACTTCACGACTATTGCCGCTTCGGGCCTGTCGGTCTATGCAAACGAAATTCTCGAGTTGGTCGCGGATGTAACCTTACACGCGACGTTTCCGCAGAACGAAGTAGACCTTGCTCGCGAGAACACGCAGCAGATGTTGATTCAGCAGCGCGCCCAACCCACGTTCCTCGCTTCAGAGCGCATGGCGCAGGTGATGTTCGGCGCGCATCCCTATTCGCGGATATCGCCGACCTCGGAAATGCTCGATGCCCTAACGCGCGATCATCTTTTGTCGTTTCGCGACGCGGCCTTTCTGCCAAATAATGCAGTGATGATTGCAGTTGGCGATTTTGAAAACAATTCTATCGTTGCCGGCATCGAACAACTGTTCTCGGAATGGAAGCCGGCTGACGTGTCAACACCGGCTTTTGCTTCGCCGCCTGATCGAAATAGCCGCGTGGCATATGTGATCGACCGGCCGGGCTCAGCCCAGTCGAACATCGTGATTGCGAATCACGGCATCACGCGCACCAACCCGGATTATTTCCCGCTGCTTCTAATGCACACGATTCTCGGCGCCAATGCTTCGTCGCGGCTGTTCATGAACCTGCGAGAAGAGAAAGGCTACACCTACGGCGCCTACTCCAATCTGGATGCGCGCCGCCTGGCAGGTACATTTCGCGCGACCGCGGAAGTCAGGACCGCCGTGACCGGCGCATCGCTCCGCGAATTCTTTTACGAACTTAACCGCATTCGCGACGAAGCTGTCTCGAACCAGGAGATTGCCAACGCGAAGTCATATCTCACGGGCGTTTTCCCAATTCGCATCGAAACGCAGGATGGATTGATAGATCAGTTGGTGAGCATCAAGATGTTCGACTTGCCTGACGATTTTCTGAAGACGTACCGCGATCAGGTTAACGCGGTAACAACTGAAGACATTCAGCGGGTTGCCCAAACCTATGTCCAACCGGATCGCGCTACGTTGGTGGTGGTGGGCGACGCCGCGGAAATCACCGAACAGATTAAGCCTTATTCAGAAACAATTGAATTCTACGATACTGAGGGGAATCAGAAAGCAGTAGGGAGCAGGCAGTAGGTACTGCTTTCTGCTTTTAAGCAGCTCCCTGCACGCGCTCGACATCCAGCACGCCTTGTACGTTCTTGACCGCACTCATCACTTTGTCAAGATGCTTCACGTCGAACACTTCGACCGTGACTTCGATGCGGCCTTTTTGATCAGGACCGATTGAGGCGCGCGCGTCGCGAATCCCCGTCTTCATGTCAGAGATGGCGCCGGTGATGCCGGCAATCATACCGGTGCGGTTCTCAGTCATGGCCAAAAGCTTGACGGCGTAGGCGGTCTTCTCAGGTCGTGAAGCCCATTCAACATTCACGATTCTTTCGGGATTGACCATCAATTGCTTCACGTTCTTGCAGCGCGCAGTATGCACAGCCACACCTTTGCCGCGCGTGATGTAGCCGATTATGTCCTCACCATGAAGCGGGTTGCAGCAGCGCGCGCGGTTAACCATCAAATCTTCAACGCCGCGTACAATGATCGCGTCGTCGCCGGTTATCAAACGCTTTACAGCGCGGACGCCGGTGCGCAGCCGTGATTCTTTCTGCTTGTCGAGCGCTTCGAACTTCTCAGGGCCGAGATACTTCGCGATGATATTGCGCGGGACGATCTTGCCATAGCCCATCGCCGCCAGAAGATCTTCGGTGCGGCCGTAGCCATACTCGTTGGCAATTCGCTTGAGGTCGCCGTTGCTGTCGCCAAGCATCTTCTTGACGGACAAATGAAAACGGCCGGCTTCTTTCTCGAACAGCTTGCGGCCGATTTCGATCGATTCCGTACGTTGCTGATCTGCAACCCAGTGACGCACGCGATTGCGCGCGCGTGAAGTCGCCACGAAATTGAGCCAGTCGCGCGACGGGTGCGCATTGGGACTCCTGATGATCTCGACCACGTCGCCGTTCTGAATCATCGATCGTAAGGGGACCATGCGGCCATTGACACGGGCGCCGGTACAGGTGTTGCCCACTTCCGAGTGGATCATGTACGCGAAATCGACGGGCGTCGCGCCGCGCGGCAACTGAATCACTTTGCCCATCGGCGTGAAGGCATACACATCTTTCGGATAGAGATCGAGTTTCAGGGAGTCGATGAATTCGCGCGAGTCCTTTACCTCCTGCGTCCATTCGACCAGCGAACGCAGAACCTTTAACGCTTCGTCATCGTCGCGCGGCCCGCGCTTGCCTTCCTTATATTTCCAGTGGGCCGCCACGCCTTCTTCGGCAATCAGGTGCATCTCCTCAGTGCGAATTTGAACTTCGAACGGCAAGCCTTTCGATCCGATGACTGAGGTGTGCAGCGATTGATACAGATTATCGCGCGGCGTGGCGATCCAATCCTTGAATCGTCCCGGCACCGGTTTCCAGGCATTGTGAATGACGCCGAGCGCCGCATAGCAATGCCGGATTTCGTTCGGAGTGATCACTCGCGCGGCAACCAGGTCGTAAACCTGATCGAGATTAATGTCCTGCACGCCCAGCTTTTTCCAGATTGAATAGAGGCGCTTCACCCGACCTTCAATGCGCACGAAGGGGACTTCGGCTTCGCGCATCTTCTCTTCGATAGTTGCCGTAACATCATTCAGGAAAGCTTCGTTGGCCGCGCGCCGCTTTTCCAGTTGGGCCGTGATTTCGCGATAGTCGTCCGGGTGAAGATTCTTGAAGGCAAGATCCTCCAGCTCGCCGCGCAGTTTTCCCATCCCCAAGCGGTGGGCGATGGGCGCGTAAATGTCCATCGTCTCTTGGGCGATGCGACGACGTTTTTCGGGACTGAGGTATTCGAGCGTGCGCATGTTGTGCAAGCGGTCGGCCAGTTTCACGAGCACGACGCGCACGTCGTCAACCATCGCCAGCAACATCTTGCGAACATTCTCAGCCTGCTGTTCCTCGCGCGAGACATTGCTGATGTGAGCTATTTTGGTGAGGCCCTCGACCAGATGGGCGACTTCTTCGCCAAAGTAATCACGGATGGTGTCCGTATCGGCCAGCGTGTCCTCAACCACATCGTGGAGAAGCCCGGTCGACACCGAGACGACATCGAGCCGCATGTCGGCCAGAATGTTGGCTACTTCCAAAGGATGAACCAGGTACGATTCACCCGAGGCACGTTTCTGCCCGCGATGCTCGCGCGCCGAGAAAAGATAGGCGCGACGCAACAAGTTCAGGTCAGCCTGGGGGTGGTTGCGCCGCACCTTATCGCAGATTTCTTCGATTCGAACCATAAGAAAACCGTGCTTCGTTCTATGTACTTTGCACTTGGATGTTGGAATCGAGAGCTCGTCTCAAATCCAGACAAAGTACAAAGTACAAAGAACAAAGCACGGTTTGATTATAGCAATAGGTGACGCTCGACTCGAACGGGTCTGCGTCACCTATTAAATACCGCGCTCAGGCGCGAAACGTCTATGATGCTGCTTAAGGGGTGGGCGAGCCGGCGGCGGCTTCGGCTGCCTCTTCTTTCTTACGCCTTTCGTCGGCCAGGGCTGTCGAGCGTTTATTCGCTATTTGCGATTGCTTCTCGTATTCAGCCTTCTTGGCGCTGTCACCGTTCATTTCGGCTTGCTTGGCAGCTTCGAGCAGGAGGTTGGTCTTATAAGACCAGGCTGACTCACTGTTGGGATCGTACTTGATCGCGGTCTCGGCTTCTTCCAATCCGCGCACCACGCATTTTTGAATGTTATCAAAATCCTTTTGGTCTTTTGGTTTCTGGTAGGTAACCTTCGGGGTACCGCCCTCGCTCGAGGTTATCTTCACGTCAGGCAGCTCGGTAACCCTAAAAGAGCAGTCCCAATCCTTGCCGGCCAGAATGGCATAGGCTTCGGCCCGTTTTTCGTTCGGCTGGGTCGTGTCGTTCGCTCGAGCGGCAATCCAGTCGCGCAATTTCTGTTCGTCTTTAATCGCCGCGTACAAAACGGAGATTGCCTTATATGCTTCTTCGGCTTGTTGTTCGTTGGCCGGTTTTTCCAACACGCGCTTATACGCTTCGATTGCATCGCGGGCCTTTTGAACATTATCCGGTTGATCGACGCCGGGCTTGTACTGTTGATGGAGAACGCGAGCGATAAAAATCGGGGCTGTTTGATTGCTGGGGTCAAGATAGAGGGCACGTTTCGCGTGCTGTTCCGCTTCCTCGAAGCGTCCTTCTTTATAAGCCTTCGCTGTTTCGTTCAGCTCGTTTTTGGCTCTGATTTTGTTAACCAGGGTGCAGCCCGCAGCGGCCGCGACAAATAAACCCAGCATCGCTGTCGCGCCGACCCGGGACCAAGAGACTCTCATTCTGTTAGCTCCGTTTTAGATGAAGATGCCGCCGCGCTCTGCATGCGAGCCTTCCTGGCGGAATTACCGGCGAAAGTAGTCACAATTTTTACTACGGCAGATCGTCAACCTGCAAGCCTACCGGATTGGCGCCGGCTCCTTTGATCGCGTCGATAACCTTTACGACATCGCCATATTTCAGGGCTCGGGGCGCTTTTACGAAAACCGTTTTTTCAATTCGCTGATCTTCCGGTACGTTCGTGGCCGTCTCCATGCCGACCTTATAGGCGTGCTGCTCCTTGCGCTGTTGGAAGGTCTGTTGCAGCTTGGCCGCCAGCGCGCTGGGGTCGTTCACCGAACCCATCGAGTCCTGATTAAGTTTGATTTGCAGGTCCGGCGAAATCGAGACCACCAGGGTGAGCGGGTTCGGCTTCAGCTTGCTCACATCCTCGTTGGGATCTCTTTGGGTTGGGACCTCAGCTCTGAAGCGGCTGGGCTTTAGTGGCGTGACCACCATGAAGATGATTAGCAGCACCAGCAAGACGTCGATTAGTGGAGTTACGTTGATATAAGGAACGGCGCGGTTAGCGCTTCCACCCATTGCCATAAACTTACCCTCAATTCTAATGGGAGCGCGGGAATTCGCGCTCCGAATAATATTTCAGCCTACGCAGCCGGAGCGGGCGCCGCCGCTGCCTTGCCCTTCTTCTTATCAGCGACCAGGCCAATCTTATCGACGCCTTTTTCGCGCACGGCATTGATGATTTTTACGACCTCGCCGTAACTAACGTCCACGCCGCTCTTGATGTAGACGATCTTGTCTTCTTCTTTCTTGTTCGCCAGTGCCTTTTCGACTGCCGACTTCAAATCCTCGAGATTTACTTTCTTCTTACCCAGGTAATAATCGCCGTCTTTGGGAACAGAGACGATCACCGAGCTTTCCTTGTTGATGGCCTGATCCTCATCAGGATTTCGCAGGTCGCGAGGAATCGCGACCGTAATGCCCTGCTGAAGAAACGGGGTGACCACCATGAAGATAATCAACAGCACGAGCATGATGTCCACCATGGGCGTGACATTGATCTCGGATTGTAGGTGGTCGGCGCCGCCTTGCATTCCCATGACTTAATACTCCTTCTTCTGTGTAAGCGAAATCGGGGGAGCATTTTGCTCCCCAGCTTCAAACCCGCCTGGCGTCGCGCACTAAGGATTCAACTGCTTGGTGCGATTCTTGATGAAGTAGTCAACCAGCTCGGAAGCCGAGTTGTCCATTTCCACCACGAAGCCATCGACTTTGCCCGTGAAATAGTTGAACAGCCAAACCGCGGGCACCGCCACGACCAGACCGAGCGCCGTGGTAAAGAGCGCTTCCGAAATACCACCGGCTACGGCCGCGATACCGGCTGTCTCGGCGTTCTTCATGCCCCGGAACGCGTTGATAATTCCAAACACCGTACCGAACAGTCCCACAAACGGCGCAGTCGAACCGATCGTTGCCAGGCCTGATAAACCGCGCCGGAACTCGGCTGTCTTGATAGCAATGGCCCGCTGCAGCGCACGCTTGGACGCTTCAATCTCATCACCCGAAATGTCGCTCGATTGTTCGTGGGCGCGGAACTCCTGGAGCCCGCTGTTGACCACCATCGCCAGGTGCGATTTGCGATGCTTGTCACTGATATTGATAGCCTCTTCGATCCGATTGTTCTTCAAGGCCTGGGCCACGCGGGGCGCGAATTCGCGGGACTGCTTTTTCGCCGCGGTGTAGGTCAAATAACGCTCGACCATGATGGCAATCGAGTACACAGACATGATCAAGAGAATGATCACGACCGTGATAGCGACCGCCCCCATGTTCTTGACCATTTCAGTGATCGTGAATTCATTGCCCGTCGTGGATCCGGCGGCCGGACTCGGACTTTGTAAAAGAAACAGAAGAAAGCCCATCGCTTTCGTTCCGAGGATGGTTGTCAAAATAGTCACGGTAACTCCTCCAAAAGTTTTGATTACATTGATAACTTACCGGCAGTTCAGACCGAGCGCTGGTTGGCTCTCGGTTTTCCTGGCGAACCAGCGCGCCGGCTTACTTACTGCGCAACAAAGTTGTAGATAATCACGCCGTTTACCTTCACGGGCTGGCCCGAAAGTTTCGTCGGCGTAAATTTCGACGCGCGCGCGGCTGCGACTGCGGCCGCTTGCAGCAGGGGGTGACCCGAGACTGCGTGCGCTGAAACCACGTTTCCGCTTTCATCAATCAGCACCTGCACCTGGACAGCTCCGGAAGCATGCGCGCTTCTGGCAATCGCTGGATAAGGCGGCGTAACCAGACGAATTGCTTTACCATTGAGCACGCCTCCCGATATCGGGGCACGCGGCGGCGCGGGCGTTGGTTTCGGTGGCGGTGGCTCGTCGCTGGTTTCAACTCTGGTAGGAGTTGAAATGTACTGACCGGTTCCCGCGCCCGGGGCAATCGGATTGACCGCGTTCGAGTTGCCCGAACCAATCATCGTTACGACGCCCTTGCGAACGGGCGGAATGTCACTCGCCTTCGCTGAAATTTCCTTCGGCACCAGGTCGGCGCGACTGACGTCGGCAATCAGTTGCTGACGCACGTCAACGTTCTTGGACAACTCCACCTTCTCAGGCTTGGCTTCCTGCTTCGGCTGGTTTGCCTGCGCCGGAACCGGAACCGGCGCGATTAGCGCGGTCAATTCAAGGGTCTGCTGATCGATAATTGCCGGGGCCAATAAGATTCCCACGATCGCGCCGGTAAATATCAAGACCAGATAGAGAACAGTAAAGCCAACCAAAAACGAACCCTTGCGTTTCAGGTCTTCTGAGTGTGATCCGGACTCAACTAGATGATCGAACATTCTTTCTTCCTCCCAAAATCGGCGCCAATTGGGTCGCGGTTTGAATGGATTAACTCAATTTGCCATTCCAACCCTTTGATCGAACCGCTCAATGCAAACAAGAAGAAGGTAGCAGCGGGGTGATTTGCGTGTTCACGTCGAGCCCAGCCGCTCCGTAACACACAAAGAAACTGGCCCTGAACGTTACATCTCCCCAAGCGTCCCTTTCCTGCGAAGCAAGGGCACCGTGACGATGCGTATTTAATTGGCCAGCAACGTGCGCAGTCTATGATGCAACTGCTTACAAAGTCAAGAACAAACACCCTGCGAAAAAGCGAGGATTTGCTCCTGAAGATGCGAACGTGTCAACCAACAAAACACAATTGTTTAGATTCCGAACCGTTCGATTTTGTTCCCGATCAGGCAACTCTGGACGGCTTAGTGACATTGTTGCGCCCACGATCAACGCGGGCCGAGTTTCCTTTCGCAGGAACTCCCGCCCCGCGCGGACTTGCGGCCGTGACCTTGTCCGCTGCAGCTATCCGCCGCTCCCACCAAACCATTATCGGGCCGGCAACGGCGATGGTGTCATAGGTGCCGAACAAGATACCCATCAAGAGCGCTAAAGAGAATGGTCTCAACGTTTCGCCGCCAAGTAATACCAGAGAGACGACCGACAAAAATACCAGTCCTGAGGTGATCACCGTGCGCGAAAGAGTCTGATTGATCGAGAGATTTGTTACGTTGTACAGGCTCATCCGGCGATATAGTTTTCGATTCTCGCGGATGCGATCGAAGATCACGATCGAGTCGTTGACGTCAAAACCAACCAGCGTGAGCAACGCGGCAATCACAGTTAAATTGATCTCAATTTGAAATATGGAGAATAGGCCGAGGGTCACCAGAACGGTGTGGAAGACTGCGATCACCGCAGCCGCGCCGTAAGTCCATTCGAATCGAAATGCAATGAAGAGCAACATGCCGATCAGCGCGGCAATGGTAACGGCGATGGCTTGCGTTCGCAGTTGTTTACTCGCGATCTCTCCGACCGCGTCGGTGCCTTCGATCTTGTAGGCTGCTTTAGCATCTTCTTCCAGCTTCAGGCTGGGATCTGCCTCGGGGCCAAAGCTGTTTAGGGCCTGACGCACGTTTGCCCGAGCCGCGTCGACTCCGGCCTGGCCTTCAGTTGAACCCCCAGCAGCTCCCTGGTGAGGGACTCGAATTAGAAACATGCCGGCTTTGTCGAGGACGGGCTGGATAACTGCGTCGCGCACGCCTGCGGCGTTGATTGCTGCACGGAGGGCTTCCACGCTAGGCGGCTGTTTGAATCTGACAGTGACAACTGTGCCACCCTTGAAATCCACGCCGAGATTGAAAGCGTCAGTGCCGTTGGGATGAAACTTGTGGCGATAGAGAGCTGTGCCCATACCGGCGAGCATTAGAAGGATTGAGAGGCCGATGAAGAACCTGCGCTTACCAAGCCAATCGACCTTAATCTCGTGGAATAATCTAATCATGAAAACTTTGTCTGGCTAATCTGCTAAATGCTCAACGATTCAACCCGTCTGCCTTTCCGGCTGAGTAGCCACATGAAAATCGTCCGCGAGACATAAACCGCCGAGAACAAGTTCACGAGCAGTCCCAGCACCAGGGTGACCGCGAATCCGCGAATCGGGCCGGCGCCAAAGGCATACAGAAACAACGACGAGACGATAGTCGTAACGTGCGTATCGATTATTGTGACGAACGCATGGGCAAAGCCCTGCTCGATCGACGAAGGTATGGTCTTGTCGGAGCGCATTTCTTCGCGGATGCGCTCAAAGATGAGCACGTTCGAATCGACCGCCATGCCGATCGTCAGGATGATACCGGCGATGCCGGGCAACGTGAGCGTCGCTCCGAACATAATCAACCCGGCGAGCATCAGGATCATATTGAGCAGCAAAGCGACAATTGCGTTTATACCCGACCCGCGATAGTAGAAGAGCATGAACGCCACTACGAGGGCCAGGCCCAGCAAAGACGCGCGCACGCCCGAACGAATGGAATCATTGCCCAGGCTGGGTCCAACCGTGCGTTCTTCCTGATATTCGATCGGCGCCGGCAGCGCTCCTGACCGCAGCGTCAGTGCCAGGTCGTCACCCTGCTCTTTCGTGAAGTTGCCGCTGATTTCACCTTGATCGTAAATTTGCGATTTGATGTAGGCGATCGACTTCACTTCGTTGTTAAGCACCACGCCCATGTACTCGTTGATGTTCGCGCCCGTCCAGGTGCCAAACTTGTCCGCGCCACCCTTCTTCAGCGAAAAGGCAATTTGATATTTGTCGCTGCCGGCGGTTTGCACCGCTGCCGCCGTCCTTAACTCGATGCCATCGATGATGGCCGGCGATTCAACCACCACATATTTCACCGGCTTGGCCGCGTTGGCGTTTGCGTCCGTTGTAGTCAGGTCCGCGCGCTCGGTATACGGCAATATGCGACGATTCGCCGGAATGTTGCCGCCGCTGTTTAGCGAGGCCATCGCCTCTTCCTTCGAAAAGTAGCTTTGTACCGGAGAGGGACTCGAAGGGCTGATGACGTGAACCAACTCGAGATGTGACTCGCCTACGAGCAATTGTTTGACGTGCTCTGGGTCCTGAATTCCCGGCATCTGTAACAAAATCTGATGAGAGTTCTGACCGCCGTGACGTTGCAACGTCGGCTCGGCAACGCCGACCGCGTTGATGCGACTGTCAATGATCTTCAGCGCCTGGTCCGTGGCCGATTCAGCCAAGCTTCGCTGGGTTGCTCCGTTTAAGCTCCAACTCACTGTGGCTCCGGAAGAAGAGAACGACCAACCGGCGTTATCGTTAAGGTCGACCTTTTTCTGAACGGCCTCGCGAACATCCTTAGCTTTCGAAGGATCGCCAAGCGTCATGACCACTCGATAATTCCCGTTGCTGGTTTCGGCGTGCGCTTCCTTCACGTCAAAGCCGGCATCCTTCGCGGCATTCTGCGCTGCCACGGCGCTATCTTCGGTGAGTCGTTTCAGATACTCCTCGATCTTGACGCGCATCACCAGGTGCGATCCGCCTTTGAGATCCAGACCCAGGCGAATGTTTTGGGCGAGGTTTGCTTTAATGCCCGACCATTTCAGGTCAGCAAGGTGCGGCCGCCGTCCGTGCGGGCCGATCACAATGTACAGGCCGACGACGGTAACGATGGCGATAATGATTGACCGCTGAAGTAAATTTCGTTTCTTCATCTAACTTGTGGCACAGACTTCAGTCTGTGTTCACTATGCGCGTCCCAGACCAAAGTCTGTGCCGCTACTTCTTCTCTTCCGCATCCACACCGGCGACGGCTGACCTGGCAATTTCGAGAATCGTCTTCTCGGCGCTCCTAATCAAAAAACTGGTGTCGCGCACCGCAGTGATTACCCCAACAATCCCGCCGGTCGTCACTATCTTATCGCCGGCCTTTAGTTGGGAGATTGTCTCCTGGAGCTGCTTTTGCTTTTTTTGTTGCGGTCGAATCAGGAGGAGATAGAACACCCCGAAGATGAGGATCATCGGGAGGAGAAAACCAAAACCACCCGCACCGCCCTGAAAGAGAAGTAAATGCACAGTCAAATAAGACACTCAGTTTGAACCGCTGGCAACCCGCTCGACAGCCGCCGCCTATGATTCCAATCCAGCGTTCAACTGCTCAGCGTAGTCCCGTCGAAATTTCGCGAATTGGTCAGAACGGATAGCTTGCCTGACACGTTTCATGGTGTCAAGGAAGAACGCCAGATTGTGGTGGGTCAGGAGGATGCTGGCCAACATTTCACCCGACTGATAAAGATGCCGCAGGAAAGCGCGGGAATGCCGCCGGCAGACAGAGCAGTTGCATTGCTCATCCAGGGGTCGCTGGTCCTCACTGTACCGCGCGTTTTTGATATTCACTTTGCCGGTGGAAGTAAAGGCCTGGCCATTACGGCCGTTTCGAGTTGGCAGAACGCAATCGAACATATCCACGCCGCGCGCCACCGCCTCAATTAAGTCTCCAGGCGTCCCGACTCCCATCAGGTAGCGTGGTCGATCGCTCGGCATGCGGGGGGCGATGTCCTCAATTACCTCCATCATTACGTGCTTCTCTTCACCGACGCTCAAGCCGCCGATCGCGTAGCCATCAAATCCGATTTCCACGGTGCGCTGCAAACTCTCACGGCGAAGGTCGAGATGCGATGCACCCTGAATAATGCCGAACAGCCCTTGCCTGTAGCGCAGACTGTCAGTCTGCGCTGCCGACTCGTCCTCTAAAGAACGCAGGCTGACAGCCTGCGCTACATCAAACGCGTCCTTTGATCTCTTCGCCCAACGCAACGTCAACTCCATGCTTCGTCGGGCTTCGTCGTGAGTCGCTTCACCCGGTGCGCATTCATCAAAGGCCATGGCGATCTCAGAGCCGAGCACCGCCTGAACCTCCATCGAAATCTCTGGCGAGAGAAAACACTGTGAGCCATCGATGTGCGATCGAAACTCAGTTCCCTCTTCCGTGATTTTTCGCAGCGCGCCGAGACTCCAAACCTGGAACCCGCCAGAGTCCGTGAGCATCGCACGATTCCATCCGATGAACTTGTGCAGACCCCCGCACGCTTTAATCGTTTCAATCCCAGGGCGCAGCCAAAGATGATAGGTGTTACCAAGAATGATCCGGGCATCAAGGTCCGGCGCCTCCAACTCTTCGAAGCGAATGCCCTTCACCGTGCCCGCGGTGCCTACGGGCATGAAGACTGGAGTTTCGATCTCGCCGCGACGAGTGGTTAGCACTCCAGTGCGGGCTTCGCCTTCGCGAGCGATGAGTTTGAGATCGATTGGCATGATCCGCTTTGTCAGAACCGCCTGCGGTAGCGGGCGGTTAACCTTTAGTTGAAAGGTCCCACGAACAGAGTGTCGAGCTGAGATTAACCGCCCGCTACCGCAGGCGGTTCCGACTCTTATGTCTCTCAATAATCCTGATCGGCGTCGCGAAAAAATCGAACTCTTCACGCAGACGATTTTCCAAATGCCGCCGGAAAGAGAAATGCAATCCCGCTTTGCCGCCGGCCGTGAAAACGACAAAGGTCGGCGGGCGCACACTCGTTTGCGTTATGTATTGCACATGCAACCGAGAGCCCTTGTGGGTC
>DATISD010000011.1:0-2845 GCA_035469005.1 Pyrinomonadaceae bacterium
CCCTATCTCGGCAACGTCAAGATCTTCGAGATGCCCGTGCTCGGCTTCCTGGGCTTTCCGCCGTTTGCGGTTGAGTGCTGGGTGATCTATATCTTGGTGAGATCGTTGCTGCAACCCGCCGTACGCGAAACTGAGAGCGCAGAGATTATCATGCGCGCGGCGTGATCGATTCTACCGAGTGTAATGAAAACCTGGATCAAGCGACTTGGGTTTTGGGGCTTCCTTTTCTTTCTGGTGAAAGGACTCCTGTGGTTAACCATTCCCGCTTTGATTTCGATCTTCGCAACGGATTGCTCTTTGGCGCCATGACGATCCGATGAAACGACTCTGGTTCTTTTTTCTAATCCTTTCCAGTTTGACAGGACATCAGCTGATGTCGAACGGACAAAATACCCAGCGGCCCCGTGCGCGCGACGCAGGCGTAATGGTGGGAGTGCTTCCGACTGGACCACTGAATGCGATTACCGACGTGGCCGGCGTGACGGTCGGACACACCACCTTGATACGCGGCGACAACGTGCGTACCGGAGTTACCGCAATTCTGCCGCACGGCGGCAATCTGTTTCGTGAAAAAGTTCCGGGCGCCGTATTCATCGGCAATGCATTCGGGAAGCTTGCGGGCTCCACCCAGGTAAATGAACTTGGCGAGATCGAAACGCCGATCATGCTGACTTCAACGCTGAGTGTGCCAAGGGTGGCTGACGCCACGATTGATTACATGCTCGCGCTGCCGGGTAACGAGGCAGTGCAATCGATCAATCCACTCGTGGGTGAAACAAACGACGGCTATCTGAACGACATTCGGGGGCGCCACGTCGGCCGTGATGAGGTTTTCGCCGCGATTAAAAACGCGCACGGCGGGGCAGTTGAAGAGGGCGCCGTCGGCGCAGGCACAGGCACTGTGGCCTTTGGATTCAAAGGTGACATAGGCTCCTCATCACGCAAGCTGCCGGCTTCGCTCGGTGGTTATACCGTTGCCGTTTTGGTGCAGACGAATTTTGGCGGAATTTTGACGATTAATGGCGCCCCGGTAGGCCGCGAATTGGGGCGCTATTATTTGAAGGAAGAGTTGGAAAAGAGCGATGCGGGAAGTCCGTCCAACAATCCTGACGGTTCGATTATCATTGTGATTGCGACCGACGCGCCGATCGATCATCGGAACCTGCAAAGGCTGGCCGCGCGCTCGATGATGGGGCTCGCAAAGACCGGAGCCGCCGGATCGAATGGGAGCGGCGATTACGCGATTGCCTTCTCAACTGCCGCAGGCGTCCGCATTCGTTCAAGCAACAATCGCGGTCCGCAATCGACGCAACTTCTTTCGAACGAAGCGATGTCACCGCTGTTTCTCGCCGTAATCGAAGCGACCGAAGAGGCGATTTACAATTCGCTGTTTCGCGCTACGACAATCAGCGGTCGCGGTCATACAGTCGAGGCCCTGCCAATCGACCGCACGCTGGAGATTCTGCGCAAGTACAACGCGCTCAAGCGCTGAAATTGCGAATCTCTTTGCACAACCGCGAAGCGTCTAGGTACGCACGCCTCTGGCGTGCTTCGCGCCGGAGGCGTGTGTACCGGCCGCAGCCCTGTCAGGGTTGCGTGAATTGATGAATCACGGGCGACCCAACGTAGCTTTCGAGCACCGTCGGGCTGGAGGGCGAGACCGCTTCGCGGTCCTGAAACGTCATCATCTCTGGTACAAGAGATCTTCAATTCATTGACACGCTCCGACCGACTCACTAGAATACGCGGCACTCTAAGACACCGGAGGACAACCGAGTGGCTCTCAAGATTCGAATCAACAGAAAGAGCGTCGAATCAATGACCCGACAACTCACCGATCAATTGGGGGATTTGATTAGCACTGGCGCGCTGGCGATTGGCAGCCTGCTCCCGAGCGAACGTACCCTGGCAAACTCCCTCGGGGTGGCGCGAAATGTCGTCCGTGGCAGCTACGAATATCTCGAGAAGGCCGGCATCGTGCAGCGCGAAGGAAGAAAAGGCAGGCGGATTCGGGCGAAAACTTCGCGAAAGAAAAGCGCGCCGCGCAAGTCCGTTAAGAAAGCCACTAAGAAGCGATAGCGGTCCAGCTCTTCAAAAAATTCGATTTCTGGCAAGACTCCCGCGTATCGCAACCAGGCCTCGCTGAAGGTCGGGCTTCTGACAGCTTACGGTTTCCACTCCAACTGAAAGTGCGTTCCGCTTTCGCTGGTGCGCACAAACCCGAGACGCTCGAATAAATTAATCGCGCGACTGAATCTGATTACCTGCAAACGCAGAGGCTTGTTCGCCGCCGCCGCCTTCTGCTGCAACCGGCGCACGAGGAGTGTTCCTAATCCTCGATTGCGAAATTCGGGCAGCAGAGCGAGGTCGATACAACGGATTTCGTTTTCGCGGGAATCGACGAGCAACCTGCCGGCGCGTTCGCCAGACGACAAAATCACCTCGTCAGTAGCTTGCGCGAAATCTTTACCATCAAAAGTGCGCTGCGCCTCGTACTGCATCTTCAGAAACTCGTCGATTCGAGCTTCATCCCAGCCAAGTTCGCGCAGGTCTTCGCCGCGACTGCTCTTGTAGACTTGAAGCAGGAAGGCAGTATCCTCAGCCGTTACCGGGCGCAGGGTGGGTGAATCGTTCGGGTCGGTCACGTTGGTGATTCTAATCGAACCCGTTTAGAGTTCAAGCGTCAGCGGTGCGCACGCCTCTGGCGGTTTCCGGTGCAGCACTCCGGAGGAGTGCGTACCAGTCGCTATCGCCATGCAAAAGTGCGATAATGCGAACGCTTTCCCGCAACAACTGAACGAAATCTTTCGAGGTAGTTATGAAACGCATATTTACTTTGGCGGTT
>DATISD010000012.1:0-9133 GCA_035469005.1 Pyrinomonadaceae bacterium
AATTACCTCAACCGATAAGATGGTGAAGCGGCTCGGAGGCAAACGCTGGGCACTCTTGCATCGTATCGTCTATCTCTCCGGAGTTTTTGGTGTGTTGCATTACTACATGCTGGTCAAATCGGATGTGCGCCTCCCGGTAACATTCGCCTTCGTGCTGGCCGTGCTCCTGGGCTTTCGAATTTTGGCGAAATACTACAAAGTGCAGCCGGCAGTTTCCGGAATCATTGCCCCTCCCCGCTGGTGAGGTTGAGGAGTGGTACAGTTTTAGACTGAGAGAACTAATCAAGCTGATTACTCGGAACACCAATAAGTACCACCCCCCATTTTGCGTGATGAAGCACGACCTTGGTTCTGTCCGGTATACTTGTCATCGTGCGCAATCCAACCCTGCGGTTTTCGAATCGAGTCGAGAACTACCGAAAATATCGCCCTGGTTACCCGCCGGAAATAATTCCGCTGTTGAAATCGGAATGCGGATTGACCAGCGAAAGCCTAATCGCCGATCTTGGCTCTGGCACCGGCCTTTTCACGAAAATATTTCTTCGGAACGGCAATACGGTCTTTGGCGTGGAACCCAACGCCGAGATGCGTAAGGCAGGCGGGCAAATACTCAACGGATATCCTAAATTCAAAAGCGTCGACGGCACCGCGGAAAGTACTGCGCTCCCGGATCACTCGGTTGATTTTGTTGTGGCTGGCCAGGCTTTTCACTGGTTTGATCGCCAGAAGGCGCGTCCTGAATTCAAGCGACTCCTGCAGCCGCGCGGCTGGGTCGTGCTCGCCTGGAACGGCTACCGCGTAGAATCAAGTCAGATGATGAGAGCCTATCAGGGTCTGGTCGCAAACTACGGCACGGATTATTCCGAAGTGCAACGCGAAGTGGTCGGCGTAGATGTGGAGTCTTTTTACGCGCCCGGGAGCTGCAGGTGTGCCAGGTTTTCGTTCAGACAGCGCTTCGATTACGAAGGCCTGGAGGGACGCCTGCTGTCATCATCGTACGCGCCTGAACCGGACCATCCCAGCTACAAGGCAATGTTACGTGATTTGCGGGCGCTATTTGCCGCGAATCAGGAGGATGGCAAGGTAAACTTCGACTATGAAACGGAAGTTTATTACGGTCGCCTGGAAAAATCTTAAAGACTACTGGGCCGTCGACATGGCCGCTATGCGCGACAGGGCGTGCGCCAAGTCAACTCTCGTAAAGTTGCCCTGCGGATAGAAGTTCGAGCCGTTAGTTCTGATCAAACCATTCTGAACCGCTACCGCAACATATCCCCGCAATGACAGTGGAATTGATGCGGCGTCCAGGTAAGTGAGGGTGTACGAACCCGATTCCGCCTGTTGCCGCAAACCAGCCGCGCGAACCAAAGCCACAGCAGTGGTCAGACGGTCGACTGGCGCATCAGGTTGGAAAGGCCCGCCCGCAGCGATGCCCGGGAACAGCGCTCCGGTCGGCGACGCCTGGGCGGTCTCGACAAACAACATCGTCAGGTTGTCGCGTACGTCGGTGTAACTTGATTGTGCCGGCAAGTACTGCGGTACGCGCGCGCCTTGAACCAGTGCCGCAGCCAGATTCACCCGCGTTACCGCGAAGGTTGGGCGGAAACGAGGACCAATTGGCGACATCACCATGGATCGGAAGCTCTGATAGATCTCGTCAATCGATGCAGAACTGAGGGTGCCTAAATCTGAGAGTGACGAATAACGGGCGTTGGTGATTTGCAGAACCCCGTAGTAAGGCTGGGAAGCTGTGCCTACCGAGTCTGAAACGGAAGCGAGACTTTGAATTCTTGCCTTCCAGCTTCCGGCATTAGGCGATTGCAGAATTGCGCGCTGTCTGCGACCCGTCAATCCGGTGAAAACGCTTAAGTTTCTCGTCGGTACGATCGCATCCTGCAGATTAATCACAGCGAGATTCAGACTCGCCGGACTTTGCGTATCGCCCCAGGCCACTTCGACTGAAGCGAGCAAACTATTTTCTGGAATATTAAGTACGGAATCGCTGGATTCCCCCGGCGTGACTGAGCCTGAGAACGTCTGCGGACTAGTCTCAAACTCAACCTGACCCTGATAAGCGGTGCCCCGCCACGCACCGAAATGTCTGCGCGGAAACGCAGCCTCCAGGACAGCGGCCTGAGCGTTTAGCAACCCTGCGCCGACTTCGTACGCGTAATACGGAGGCAGCGGCGTTGCCGTGCGTTGCAGAATGTCGCGGATCTGAGCCGGAGTAAGCCTGGGATTCGCTTCGACCATTAACGCGATAGCCCCCGAAACCTGAGGCGCTGAGTAACTGGTGCCGCTGCCGGTCGTGTAATAAGGAAGTTCAGTCGGGGTCAATGCCACATCATTAGCCGCTGCTCCGTCGACAGAAGTGACTGACGCCAGAGTCGAAGGACGAAGACTCACGGCATTGACTCCGGGGGCAACCAGGGTAGGCCGGAACAATCGACTACCGAACTCGCCGCGCGATGAAAAATCAGCCAGCCGGCCCCGATTGTCTGTCGCACCCGTGCCGATGACCCACGGCGCCACCGCATATGGATTTAGAGAATTAGAACCCGGTCCACTGTTCCCCGCTGAGAACACAACGCTGACGCCGTTGTCAGTCAGCATCTTCGTCGCAATGTTCACCGGGTCGTTAACGTCGAACACGGTGTTTGCCGAGAAACTGCAATTGACAACGCGCACGTTAAAGCTGACAGCATTCGCCAGCAGGTAATCGAACCCCGAGAGCACAAAGAGCAGGCTTGCATCGCCTGCGCTAAGTCCCAAAATGTTGGCGCCCGGCGCCACGCCGGCGTACTTGCCTCCTGATTGCTGCCCGTTACCGGCAATTATTCCGGCCACAAACGTGCCGTGACCATAGACCTGATCGGTATTAGAAAGACTGGGCGTCGCCAGCGGATAGTTAAATCCCACGCCCAGGCTCTGAGTATCAGCAAGTTTAAGATTTTGCACGACGCGGCCAGACAAATCGGCGTGAGTTCCATCGACTCCGGTATCGAGCACAGCCACTGTTACTCCATGACCGCTGACAGGTAAACCATTGTTCGCTCGGGTCAAATCCGAGTTTCGCCGGATGGGCTCAACCGTCGTGACCGTTCGCGCTGGGACATCGAGATTCCATTGGAAAGTCCGATTGCCGTAAATCGAGCGCACTGAAGGCAGACGAGAGATCGCCGCGATTCGCGATTTCGTGGTTGTAATCGCGACCATTGGCAACATCCGGTAACGCGTCCCGCCGAGTACGCCCAGGCTCTGCAATTGCGCGATGTCCGCGTCGGTAGGCGTTTGGTGATAGACAATGACGGCGTCGACGTTGCTGTCATCGGTCAAACGATTGAGCAGCACGGCCAACTCAGGATCGACACTTTGTAAGCCGGTCTGGGTAATGCCTGCGTTCAATGCCGCAATTAAGGCATTGACGCCCGTCTCAACGAAACTGTCGGCGCCGCTTATTGTGATGCCGTCGGCGCCGCTGATCGTAATGCCATCGGCGCCCGAGATTGTGATTCCGGTTGGAGTAATTGAAAAGATGGTTCCGTCAGGAGCGGTGGCCGTAACTCCATCCGCACCGCTGACCGTAATGCCGTCGGCGCCGCTGACGGTGATTCCATCAGCCTGGCCGATCGTCCGCGTGTCCGCGCCGCTGGCGGTGATGCCGTTGGTGCCGGTCGCGATAATGCTGTCGGCCCCGCTGACCGTGATTCCGGTTGGATTGCGAATCACCACGGAATCCGCGCGATAGGTATTTCCGTCGGCGCCGCTGATCGTAATTCCGTCGGCGCCGCTCACGGTAATTCCGTCAGCGTGCGCGATCGTGGTTGAATCAGCACCAGAAGCAGTAATGCCGTCTGCCCCGCTGACCGTGATGCCGTCCGCGCCGGATGCAGTAATTCCATCGGCACCGCTGACTGTGATGCCGTTAGGCTGAAAAGCCAACACGCCGTCAGCGCCGCTGACGGTAATTCCGTTCGTGCCCGTGTAGAGAATTCCATCGGCGCCACTGACGGTGATACCGTTAGCACCTATGATCGATAATCCGGCGAACGCCGGCACGGAGCTGAGCAAAAATACCAGACCCAGCGCGATCGGCCGTCGAATTGTGTTGTAAAGGCGACGAATCATCTAACACAAGCCATCGCCACAGTCGGGTCAAGACAGTGGCTTGTTCAGCAAATCAGGCGAGGCGAATTTTCAACGAAAAACTGAGACGACCACCACATTCTAGCCGCCGACTACCACCCCCCTTGTTGCGTTCGCCTTGCTTTTTTCTATTGGTATTGAAGGACTTAACGCCTAATCTCCAATCCCCACCAACTCGCGGTAAGCCTTCTGCGTTTGCATTGCAGGTTCAACACCTAACTCTGTTTGCAAAAGGCCCCGCAAGGTCTCGTACTGCTCCTTCACCGCCACGCGATTCCCCAGCGCCGCCTGGGCACGCATAATCAGACAATGAATGTCTTCGCGGAATGGATCATCGCGCAGAATCTTTTGCGCTAAGGCCATTGCCTGCACGAACTCCTGCTTCTTTTCGGCGGCGACGGCCAGCGACTCCAGCATTCGCAGATACTGTTCGCGATAATACGAGCGCTGCTCTTCAACCCATGCGTCGTAGCTGCCTTGCATAAACTCGCCGCGGTAGAGTGCCACGGCCTGCTCGTAAAACTTGATGCAAAGATCGAAATCGCGCTCGCGCCGGGCGGTCTCGCCATCTGAAATCAAGCGGTCGAATTCCTCTATGTCGATGCGGTAGGAAAATTCCGGGTTGAGCTGGTACTCGCCATCTCGGTAACCCAGAAAATTCTGCTTCAGCGGCTGATTGCTGTTGAGCGCCTTACGGATGTGCGACATCGTCGGATGAAAGTTCTTTTCGATCGCCTTCAGATCGATGTCGCGCCAAAAGGTATCCACAATGGTGTCTTTTGGAGCACGACGGTGCGGCCGCGAGGCGATGAAACAGAGAATCTCGCGCGCGCGCCGGGTAGTCCACGCATCAGCAGCGAACGGGCGTGCCCGATCGCGGAAGATCTCCACCGAACCCAGCATGTTGATGGTTAGATCGACTATTGGTGGCTTTGCCGTCAGCGCCGCGGACGGTTCTGCGACGACGGTCACTGGGGGCGTAACTGTCGCTGACTGTCCACGCAAATCCGGGGGCAGTAAATCCTGCGCGCCTTCCGAAAGAAACATCAACGCGTGCAGAGACATTTCCTGGCGCAGCCAGTATTCGTAGTCGTAACGCGCCGCTAAATCGAGTACGCGCCGCAGGTGATCGAGCATCTGAGGCTCGCGCGAGGCTTCGAATTCGCATCGCGCCAGTCCGATACAACACTGCGCCTCATAGTAATAGAGCCCGTGGGGCCGGAAGTATTCGAGCGCGGGAGCAAATTCGCCTCGCGCTGATTCATAGTCATGCAGCGCCGCCAGGATTCGACCGCGCGTCAAATGCGCTGTGAAATGTCCGATCGCATTTTTGTCGGCGGGCCGACGTTCCAGCAGGCGATCGATCTGCGACAAGGCGCGCGACTTGTCTCCGGAGCGCAAGCTCATCAAAGCGCGCTCTTCAATCAGCTCGACCTGAGCTAAGTCAATTCCGGCCTCGTCATAAGATCGTATCGCCCGCTCGTAAGATTCACCGGCGCGCGCCAAATCCCCGCGTTCGCGATATAAATTGCCGTAAGCCTCAAACGTCTCGCCAAGCTGCCCCACCATTTTGAAAAGCTGGCAGCCGGCGAGCGCCAAATCGAGGTGTTGCTCGCTCTTTTCCAGCTCGCCACGATAGAGGTGACAACGCGCGATGTTTAGGTGTGCCGTGGCCTCCTGTGGAATCGGCGGTAAATCGGCGTCGCTGCGCAACATTCGGCCCAACCAGCGCAAAGCTTCGCCAAAGTCACCTCGCATCATCGCGGGCAAACCGAGATTGTGCGTAACCAGCCGAATATGGTGCTCATCATGCTGTTCTTCAGCAGACTGGAGCGCAAATCGAAATTCGCGCTCGGCTGCAGCCCATTCGCCCTTGGTAACAAAACAAAGCCCGCGCGTATTCGAACACTTGGTGCGAATGATCGAATCCGAAGGCGTTAATTCAACCGCGCGATCCAGGTACCGGAACGCCGCTTCGTAGTCGCCGCGGCGGCGGGCAATCGTAGCCATCGAATGAAGGGCCTCGGCCTCGCCTTCCTGATCGCCTTTCTCACGCAAGCCGGCAATCGCCCGGCGAAATAGACTCTGCGCCGACTCGAAGTTTCCCCGCAGGCGAGCGACTTCGGCGCGATAAGCAAGAGCGCGCGGGTGTGCTTCAAGCGCCGGAGCCGGCAGCTTTTCCGCCAGCGACGACAGCGACGCGAGCTTCCCTGAAGCGATCCAGCTATCACCGTGCTGCGCGATAATCTCGGCCGCACGCTCGAAATCTTCCGCTTCGAGCATGTGCTGCGCTGCCTGGTCCCATGCCTTTAACTCCGAAAAATAGTTGGCCAGACGTCCGTGTTCAGCGGTCAACCCGGCCAAACCGACCTCGGCGCGCAGGCGTCGCCGCAGGAAGCTCTGGAACAAAGGATGAAGCCGGTACTCCTCCCCGGTTCGATCGCTGGCCACCGTCATAAAGACATTGCCGCGCACAAGTGCCGGTAGGACTGCCGACGATCGGGTTTCGGGAAAGAGCCGCGCGCAGGTTTCGAGCTCGATTCGATCGAGCAACGCAATGCGCATCAGGAATTGCTGGACTTCGCGAGCTTCAGCCGCGAACACTTCCTCGGCAAAATATTCGAAAATGTCACGCTCTGACTGATGCAGTACGGCCAGTGGATCCAGGCCCTTCTGTTGCGAAGCCGAAGTGACCTGTCGCTGGGCCACCTGCCGGACCAGTTGCAGCGCCGTGATCCAACCGTGAGTGCGCTCGCCGTATTCGCGCAATTGCTCAGGCGTGAGAGTCAGGCCGAAAACCTTTCGAAACAGTTCCTGAGTCTCTGCGTCTGTGAAAAGCAGGTCACCGCGATCGATCAACGAAAGTGAATCCTGCGAACGCAACCGCGCCAAAGTCAGCGGCGGAATCTCGCGCGAAATGATCACAATGTGAATGACATCGGGCAGGTACGCTATCAGCCGATCCAGAATCGCATGCACCGGTGTTTCCGCGCCCAGATGGTGATAGTCGTCGAGCACCAGGATGAGTTGCTGCTCGAGACCCTCGAGTATTTCGTTTAAGAGGACATCGGCGGCGCGTTCAGGCTGCTGTGCCAGCGCCTGGGCCTGCCGCAGGTAAGCGAGGGTCGTCTCGCCGAAATCAGGCACGCGTTGCTGGATGCCATATGCCAAATAGCCTAGGAACACAGCCGGATCCGCATCTGTATGATCAAGTTGGTACCAGACGTAAGGCCGCTCTTGTTGGCGCAGAAAATCTGCGACCAGGGTCGTTTTGCCTGAACCTGCATTCGCCGTCACCAGAGTTACCGGCAAAGTCAGATTTGCCGTCAATCGTTCCAGCAGACGGGGCCGCCCCAGAATTTCGGGAGCGGGCCGCGGTGGCAAGAGTTTAGTGCGAAGAAAGAAAGGCGCTACGGCAAGGGCCGAGCCTGCCGGTGCCATTTCCGAAGCGAGCGGGCGTTTCTGGCTGGCCATCAAAGGTTCCCGTAAAGATCTTTCCCGGAGCGTGCGGAGGGTAGCATAGCTCAAAGCGATACTTCTATCGGCTTGAAAACAATTCAGGATTGCCGCGCTTTCCTCTGCGCTGATGACGGCGTACGGGGAATGACTTTGTTCAGGCATCGACCAGCCAACAACTAACGAAAAAAGTTCCCCTCCCCCGGTTCCGTAGCGGGAGAGAGAGTTGGGGTGAGGGGGCTTTGTAAAGCAAACTGTTAGTTTGCCCGCAGGCAAACAGCTTTCGTGACATTTCTACGTCTGTAAATCTGGTGTTTGCGAAAGGGCCGAAAAGCTCGCGTGCCGCAACAACAACAGATTGTCCGCCAGGGCGCACCCGGCTTTGCCCGGCGTAGAGACAAAATCGGAAATCGTGGCAGCCTTTCCGTTAGTCTGGGCCCACGCGACGCGGGCATGCTCTTCGCTCAATCCGCACGTCTTAAACAGCGCCACGGCTTCTTCAAGAGTAAAAGCCAATTCACTCTCTTCCACCACTCGCAGCATTTGTTTTGAACGCAAACGCCAAAGCGGCGTCGGCGGCAAGCTGCGACAGGTAATCAAGACGTGCACGTCGGGCGGCAACAGCGGTAAACAGCGACGAAAGAAAGGAACAACCCAGTCGGCGTCGTAAACCAGATGCAAATCCTCGATGACGATCAGCAGAGGCTCGCCCTTGGTTTCACCCAACTGAAAAACCAGTGCATCAGCCAGCAATTCCGCGCTCTCGGTTTCAACCTCCTGGCTCAGCTCAAGAAGCTGTTCGGCTCCGAGCGCAGGCCGTTGTAATCTGACTGCGGTCAACAGGTACTCGCAAAACAGACGCAGGTCGTTGTCGGCGGCATCGACCTTGTACCAGGCCACCGCGCGTCCCGCGCGATGCGCGAAATCTGCCGCCAGTGCTGTCTTGCCGGTCCCGGCGCGGCCATTGACGACCGTAGCGTTGGTTGAGACCAGGTTCTCGGCCAGCAGCTTCAGCAGACGCGGGCGCGACGTCCTGGGTCCGGTCGCCGGAATAGCGATCTTGTCATGGATAAAGTGTTCTTCGGTCTTCATAAGAGCATTCGCCCCGGTAAATCCGCGGCTTTCTAAAGCCGTATTGGAGCGATGCTCGGATTATTGCGAAGACCCCTTGAGGAATTCTTGAGGTTTGGATTGGGAGGGGTTAGGCGGGGTTGCGGCGGGTTTCTCGCGCTCAACGCCGAGCGCGCATCTGGTGCGAGACTATTGGGCAACGGGAGTCAGTACCGGGAGCGGTAGCGACCGGGTTGGCTTGCTCTCGCCGCTACGACGTACCCGGTCGCTACCGCTCCCGGTACTGACCCCGCTATCCTTCCGGAATGAAACGGTTTGGGCGAAGCATTCTCAGCATCGGCCTGGTACTGGGCGGAATTTTTTCAGCCGCCTTCGGCCCTAAGGGTTTCCTTCTGTCCAACCGTTTTATCGATGGGGCAATCGCGGGCCTCTCGCTCTGTCTGGCCTTCGTCAAATTTCC
>DATISD010000013.1:0-4463 GCA_035469005.1 Pyrinomonadaceae bacterium
TGCAAAGAACGAAGGATGACTCCAATGGGTGAGTGCCGGGACTATCAATCGATCGATGTCGGTGAGAATAGCTTCCATCGGCTCGCCTCGCGGCGGCGGCGTCGAGGGCAACTGCGCTTTGAGGTCGCCGGGCTCGATTTGAGCGAGCACGGGAAGTTCCTCAATATGCTCAAAGTAATTCGCAATCCAATCGACGATCTCATGGCCGAAGCGGCGGAAGTCATCCGCGGACATGTCGCCTAATCTGTGTGTTCTTGACGCTGAATTTTTTGGGGCGTTTTTCACGTCAGACTCTTCTTTGCGGTTTTTCCCTTTGCGCCTTTGCGTGAGATTACTCCGGAAAACCGCTCGCTACTCGCGTAATCCCATTTTTGATCAACTCGACATTGAAGTTAATCAGGAACGTCTACAATTTGCGTTGCAACTTCATTCTCAGTCATGGGAGTTCATCCTCACGCAAAGGCGCAGAGTCGCAAAGGAACGCAAAGAAGTCAGAGAAGCAAAGCCACGCGATGATCCTCAAGGCGCGATGGCGCAAAGAAATACACTCAAAACCCCAGAGGCTGCAACGGCCGCGGCTGCGTGCCTTCAAAGAACCAACTTGCTCCGACACGCAGCCGATGATGCCAGGTCGGCAGGCGCGCTGTGTATAGCGCAAAACGCGCCTGACGCGCGAGTGGGCCGCCAATGACCTTGCCGCCGGTGAGCACGGCCGCGTGCTCAGTTCCCAGGCTGAGGGCCTCTCCCAACTCAGCGAAATGCCTTGACTTCAATTCATGCCCTTCTATGAAGGCGCGAATGTTCTGCGCGCAGAGATGCGATTCCTGAAACGCCAATTGGGCTGTCCCGGCAAGTGTCGGGACGACGTCGGCATAGAAAGAGACATCGCCTAACGCGAACACGTTGGGATGACTCCGTACCTGGAGCGTCGGCTCGACCACAATCAGTCCGCGACGATCTCTCTCAACCTCAAGACTTTCAATCAAAGGACTGGGACGCACGCCCGCGACCCAAACGACTGCCGCAGCCTGAAGTTCAGTTTGGCTGCGATTGTGTTCGAGGGTGATGCTCCGTTCCGTCACGCGTACGACTCGAGTTTCGGTATGAACTTCGACTCGATATTCTTCCAGCGCATTCTCAACATATTTGCGAATCTCTTCGCCCATGCCCGGCACGAGACGGTCAGCCATTTCAATGATCACGACGCGCGGTTCACCTCGCAGAGCGCGTCGTTTCACAGCGTCGCGGAGAAGGTCGGCCATCTTCGTTGATAATTCGACGCCGCTGGCGCCGCCGCCGACAACCGCAAAAGTAAGCGCGGCCCGAGTGTCCTGTGGCGCTGAATCAGGCTGAACATGGTCGAGAGCTTCGGTCATGCGTCGCCGCAGATGGTTGGCATCATTCAGCGTGCGGAATGGCAACGAAAACTCTTCGGCGCCTGGTACGCCGGCGTAATTCGTGACCGCCCCGGGCGAAAAGACCAGAATGTCGTATGGCAGAGGTTCTTTGCGTCCCTCCAGGCTGACAGTTTGTGATGAAAGATCGATGTTTTTGGCGCGGCCTCTAATGAACTTTGCGTTGTTATCGAGCAGCTCTTTGCAGTCGGGGGCGATGTGCCAGGCTTCCACCTCGCCGCTCAAATACTCGTAGAGCATCGGGCGGAAGAGAAAATGATCCTCGTCATTGATTAGGGTCACCTGACCGGTGCCATTCAGGTCGAGGGCAGTGAATAAACCACCGAAACCGCCGCCAACTATTACTATTTTTGGGTTATTTTCTCTCATTCCCAATCGCCATCAATCCATGAATTCGCGAATGTTAGCAGACAAACTGGTCGCTCGCACGGCTTTCAATGCCGGATTCGTCCCGGCTGGACACTGACGTTACCGAAATGTTACTTTCTGATTCGTAATTCGAGTTTTTGCGGTTTGTCGCTTCGATTCCAAGCGTCTTACTGCGGTCTGGAGGACCATTTTTAGTAGTGGCATTAGCAAGAGAAGCAAAAGAAAAAATCGTCGGTGATTTTCGAGCACATGATTCAGATACAGGTTCAGCACCAGTCCAAATTGCACTCCTGAGCCAGCGAATCAACGAACTCACAGAGCATTTCAAAACGCACAAAAAGGACAATCACTCGCGGCGAGGGCTGCTAAAGATGGTCTCGCAGCGTCGTAGTTTGCTTGATTATTTGAAGCGAACCGATATTCAGCGCTACCACGAAATAGTGGGGCGTCTGGGATTACGTAAATAGCCAGAAATCGTTCAATCAGAGAATCTTCGAATCTCTAAAACAAAGCACGCGTTATCGAAGAGCTTGATCCGAGCCGAACGTGACGGCGATACAGGTAACCAAGCGACGCGCGCTGCCTTACAAAATCGAAAGGCGGCAAGAGCTCACGGCCAGGCTCTGCCGCCTTTTCTATTATTTGGAGTGCGCCGGCAAAGCGCAGCGGCGACGGCGCTTTGGATCGGTAACCAACCAAAGCGGTGTCTCGCTTCGCTTGCCACCGCACTCCAAAAATCGCAGCGGATGAGACGTTGCGTGTCGACGCTAACGCGCCGGCATCGTCAAAAGGAGACGATTAAAGATGACAGTTAAGAAGTATTTGAAAGAATCAATCAGATTAGGCGATCGCGACCTGACAGTAGAAGTTGGACGCGTTGCTAAACAAGCAGACGGATCGTGTGTGATCCGTTATGGCGACACGATGGTTTTATGCGCTGCGGTAGGCGCCCCAACCCCGCGCGAAGGAATCGATTTCTTTCCCCTGACCGTTGAATATCGTGAAGCAAATTATGCGGCGGGTCGCATCCCGGGAAATTATTTTCGCCGCGAGGGCCGACCGAACGAGAAGGAAGTTCTAACCAGCCGCTTGATCGATAGACCGTGCCGGCCGTTGTTTACCGAAGGGTACCGCAACGAGACCCAGGTTATCGCCACGGTGATTTCAGCCGATCCCGATAACAATCCGGATGTCGTAGCCATTACCGGCGCCTCGTGCGCGCTTTATCTTTCGGACATTCCATTTCCGAATCCAATCGCCGGCGTACGCATTGGATTGATTGAAGGACGGTATGTCGTGAATCCGACTTACGATGAAAGTCGCGACTCGCGTCTGAATTTGATTGTGGCCGGCACCGAGGAAGCCATCGTCATGGTTGAGGCGGGCGCGCAGGGCGTTTCCGAAGCAATCATGGTCGAAGCGATGATGCTGGCGCACAAGGAGATCAACCGGCTCTGTCGCTGGCAGAAAGAACTTTACAAAGCGCTGGAGGTTGAGAAGCGGCCGGTCGAGCCGCCGGTGCTCAACGAAGAGATGATCGGCGAAATCGAGCGCAACTATGCTGAGCGTCTGCGCGTCGCGCTGGATACTTCTGGGGGGCAGGAGAAACGGGCCAGCTATGCGGCCATTGATGCGCTGAAGAAAGAAGTTATCGAAGGCTATCCCGAGGATCAGCTCGAACAGCGTCAGATGGCGAAAGTGACTTTCGATCACTTGAAGGAAAAGATTTTCCGGGACGATATTTTGAATCGTCGCCGTCGCCCGGACGGCCGTCGCTTCTCGGAAATTCGCGCCATCAATTGCGAAGTCGGCTGGTTGCCGCGAACTCACGGCTCGGCCTTGTTTACGCGAGGTGAAACGCAGGCCATGGTAACGGCGACGCTCGGGACCAAGGAAGACGAGCAGTTCATGGACGATCTCGAAAAGGGTGAGGTCAAGCGTCGCTTCCTGCTGCACTACAATTTTCCGCAGTACTCAGTCGGTGAAGTCGGGCGCTTTGGTTCTTCTTCCCGTCGCGAAATTGGACACGGGGCGTTGGCGCGCCGCGCGCTCGAAACCGCGTTGCCCGACGACTCGGATTTCCCCTACACCCTCCGTATCGTTTCCGATATCACCGAGTCAAATGGATCGTCATCGATGGCCAGCGTGTGCGGCGGCACATTGGCATTGTTGGATGCGGGCGTTCCGATGAAGGCTTCTGTTGCCGGCGTCGCGATGGGCCTGGTAATGGAAGGAAACAAGTACGCGATCCTTACTGACATTGCGGGCGCCGAGGATCATTACGGCGACATGGATTTCAAAGTCGCGGGTACGCGTGAAGGCATCACCGCGCTGCAGATGGATATCAAGATCGCCGGCGTGAATGCCCAGATCATGGCTGAGGCCCTTGAGCAGGCTAAGAAGGGCCGGCTGTTCATTCTTGATGTGATGGAGCAGACGTTGCCGAATGCGCGCGAGGCAATTTCGCCGCATGCGCCGCGCATAATCAAAATCAAAATTAATCCGGATAAGATTCGCGACGTCATCGGACCAGGAGGCAAGGTCATTCGCGCTTTGGTTGAGGAGACGGGCGCTAAAATCGATGTCGAAGACGACGGCACGGTTTCGATTGCGACGGCGGACGGCGCTGCCGCGGAAGCCGCAGTTGCCCGGATTCGCGGGCTGACAGCGGAAGCGGAG
>DATISD010000014.1:0-3404 GCA_035469005.1 Pyrinomonadaceae bacterium
ACAATCGCTGCCTACTCAGGAGCGTGCATCGGCACAACTGCCACCCGTTTTTCCGGGCAGTACAAGCCTGAGACTCCGGGGTATCGAAAATTTATTTTAGCGCTGATGGTGATCGCATTGAGTTCAGCGATAGTTGCCGCAGTGTTGATGCTGGCGGGAGCGGGGCCTCTGGCCCGATGGGTCCTCAGAAACGAAGGACTAATCTCATTCTTACGAATCGCCGCTGCTTCATCAGCAGCAATTGTCTTGCTCGAATGCTGTCGAGGGTTGCTTCTGGGGCAGCAAAGGTTTCAGGCGCTTTTGATTGTATCGGCCGTTTCGGGTCTTAGCTTGGTGTTTGTTTTGCCGCTGGCGGCAAGGATCAGCGCCGGCATGATGATTGGAGGCCAGGCGGTCGTCTCGCTGATCTGCGTCGCCATGGTTCTGGCTCTGGCGAGACGATTCGGACTGCGGCCGCTTAATCAGAAAGCGAGCGATGCGGGCCCGGGAATCCGGCCGGTCTTCACCTTTGGTTTGGTTCAATTCGCGGCGTTTGCCGGCGTCAGCATGGCGAGCTGGTGGATCGCTCTGTTGGTTGCGCGATCTGATGTGACGCTCACACAGATGGGACTCTACGCCATAGCGAATCAGTTTCGGGGTCTCGCCGCATTAGCGCCGGGTTTGTGCGCCCAGGTTGGGTATTCTCTGTTGACGGACGAATCCGGGTCCGAGTACGGCGGCGCCGGGCGTGTGATGTTGATGAATTCTTTTTGGGCAAGCGCGCTGGCGACGGTCGCCGCCAGCTTCGGGATGATTTTTGCGCCGTGGTTGTTGGCAATCGTATACGGCAAGTCGTTCTCCGGCGCCGAGGCCACGATTGTGATTCTCCTGGCTACGGGAATTGTGCACATGAGCGGTGTTCCCGCCTCACAACGTCTGAGTATCGTTGGGCTGCGAGCGATCGGGATCATCAACACAATCTGGGCAATACTGACCGCAATCCTGGGAATATGGCTGATCCCAAAGGTCGGCGCTACCGGCGCGGCGTTGGCATTCTTAACCAGTCACACGTTGTCGCAGGTGATGGTGGTGGTGGCGCTGGCCCGACTGCACGAGTTGCCAAATGGCTATTTGCCATTGTGCGGCGTCACCACAATCGGAGGTCTATGTCTGGCGGCACTGGGCTACTGGCGCGCCTTCCAGGCGAATCGCGGCTCAATGACGATCGCGCTCGCGGTAATGGCAATATTCATCATGGGGCTGATTTCATACATCGCTCGAAAGACCGGCTGTTTGCCGGGATCGAGATCAAACACGGTGAACTTCCATCACAGCGATTTGCCGCTCCTGGAAAGATCCGAGTTAGGTTCGCAGAACCTTTAGTGCGCGATGGCAGTTAGTTTCGATCATTCGTTGTCACCGACCTCGGTTAAAGGGCCGCGCATGGCGTTACAGGTAATGTTTCACCAATCTTTGCCAGGCAGTCTGTTGGATGTGGGCTGCGGAAACGGGGCGTGGGCCAGGGCCGCACTCAAGCTGGGCGTTAAGGATGTCCTGGGCGTCGACGGTGGTGAGGTTAAGCAGAATCAACTTTTAATACCGTCAGCTCGTTTTCGGAGTCAATTATTAAATGAATCCTTCTCTCTGGGTCGTAAGTTCGACGTTGCCCTCTGCCTGGAAGTCGGCGAGCACTTGGACGAAGCGCACGCGAAAACATTGATCACAAATCTCGTCGCTCATTCGGATTGCATCTACTTTTCGGCAGCCTGCCCCGGACAACCAGGTCAATTTCACCTCAATTGTCAGTGGCCGGCGTACTGGCAGGAATTGTTCAATGAAGTTCATTATGTTTGCGACGATGCCGTTCGATGGGAACTCTGGAACGTTACCGAACTGGAGTACTACTACCGGCAAAATATCTTTCTCGCACGCCGGGACAAGCAGCGCGCTGGTCGCGAGCCCCGCATTCAGCCGGTGATCCACCCTGAGATGATGAATTTTTGGCAGGCACACAGCGCAGCGGATAAACGATTGCGATGGTTGAGACAGGTTGAAGCAGGCTCCCAAACGGTCAGCTGGTATTTGTCTGTACCAGCCAAAGCCTTCGGCCGTAAGCTGAATAGGAAGCTGTCTGCGAGATGAACACGGTACGCACGTCTCCGGCGTGCTCTAGAAGCGAAGCACGCCAGAGGCGTGCGTACCTTCGCCGGACCTGAAGCAAATGATCTGGCACGTCCTCGATGTAAGGGCAGTTTGGATCAAAGAGTTCGCTGCGGCATTGTCTGCCCAGGCGGCTACCCTCGGCTGGTGTCCGCAGATTACCGGAACGGGCATGTTCCGTGATTCTGAAAGCGAGACAATGCTGTCGGATCCCGAATTGCGCGTTCGTCATTTTCCATTGCAACGTGGATTCGCAAAATTTCCGGTCAACGTTATCGCCAGAGAAGCCGACCGGATATCGCGCCGAATACGAAAGCGCACGGAAAGGCCGGTCGATTCTGTTCTGGTTTGTACTTCGCCGCATTACGCACCGGTGGCTGAGCGTTGGCCCGGCCTAATCGTTTATTACGTCACGGACCTGTTTGTCGCCTACGGTGATAATCCGGCGTTTGTGAAGGCGCTCGACCGGAGACTGTGCGACGCGGCTCATTTGGTCTGTCCTAACTCTGAGCGGATTGCCGAGTATCTAATCCAACGGGCAGGCTGTGAGGCTGAAAAAGTCACGATCATTTCGAATGCGACTCGAGGAGCAAATGTTCTAGCTGCGCCATCCTTTCACTCGACGCTTGAAGTTCCCGCCGATGTTCGCGATCTCCCAAAACCGCTTGCCGGTGTGATTGGCAATCTCGCGGACAATACGGATTGGATAATGCTTGAAGAGGTGATCGCGCGCGTTCCCTGGCTCTCGTGGTTTTTTGTTGGACCGACAGAGATGGAAGTATCCGATTCCCGACAAAGGGATGCACGGCATCGTCTGAAAATTCTCGGAGGCCGAGTTCGGTTTCTCGGGGCGAAGCGGTACTCTCAGTTGCAGGATTATGCGCGTGCCCTGGATGTCGCCGTTCTGCCGTATCGCAAGTGCGAGCCAACTTATTCGGGAAGTGCGACGCGCTTTTATGAGCACCTCGCTGCCTGCAGGCCAATCATAGCCACCCGCGGCTCTGCTGAACTGCTGAAGAAAGAACCGCTACTGCGACTGTCGGATTCTACTGACGAGATGACTCTTGCGCTTGAAGAGCTTCGGGTAGCGGAGTTTCGCGACGGCCACGAGACCTTACGTTGGACAGCCAGCCAAACCGAGACCTGGGACGACCGCGCTTCAATTATGAGAAACGCGCTTAACAAACAGATCGCCCGTGATCGCGAAGCAGCGTGAGCACATTGTCCAAAACACCCGCCCCTGTCTCAGCAGTTATCCCGGCGTA
>DATISD010000015.1:0-4297 GCA_035469005.1 Pyrinomonadaceae bacterium
ACTAAAGTCTGTGCCACCGACTGATGATTTATTACATCCTTTACGAGCTGATCTACAGCCACTTTAAAGAACAGGATTGGTATCTCGTAAAGGCTCTGAATGTTTTTCAGTACGTCACCTTTCGCACCGCTTATGCATCAGTCACGGCGATGCTGATCGCTCTTTTATCCGGGGGAAGAGTGATTGAAGGATTGAAGAAATGGGATATCGGGCAGCAGATTCGCGAAGAAGGTCCGCAGGCACACATCGCCAAGCGCGACACGCCCACGATGGGCGGACTGCTGATCATCGCATCGGTCGTTATTTCGACTCTTCTGTGGGCCAGGCTTTCCGGGCTTTACATCTGGATCACGGTTTTAGCGACGCTGGGATTTGGGGCGGTGGGGTTCGCCGACGATTACATAAAGTTGGTGAAGCGACGCAGTTTGGGCCTGACCGGTCGTCAGAAGTTGACGTTTCAATTGATTATTGCGGTCGGAGTATGGCTGGCGTTGTTCATTGCGACGAAATATTTCCAAACAAAGTATTCATGGAACGTCAGTGTTCCGTTTTTCAAGAGTACGGCCGATCCAAACGGCATCAGCGTAATCGGTCCATATCTTTACCTGATCCTGATCGTCGTTGTGCTCCTGGGCGCCACCAACGCAGTGAACTTGACGGATGGTCTGGACGGCCTGGCGATCAGTATTACGTTCATCGCGATGACTGCGCTGACGGCGTTTACTTATTTGAGCAGCGATTCTCGCTGGGCCAGCTACCTGGATTTAACGCACCGACCCGAAGCGGCTGAATTATCGGTGTTTTGCGGCGCCATGGCCGGCGCAAGTCTGGGGTTTCTTTGGTTTAATGCGCCGCCCGCGGAAGTGTTCATGGGCGATGTTGGCAGTCTGGCAATTGGCGGGGCGGTTGGCACTATCGCCGTGCTGACCAAGAACGAGGTGATGCTGGTGATGGTCGGCGGCGTGTTTGTGATGGAAGCTTTGTCGGTGATGCTGCAAGTCACCGTCTTTAAAATGACCAAGCGCACCAGCGGCGTTGGGCGGCGCGTCTTTAAGATGACGCCGCTGCATCATCATTTTGAAATGGTTGGCTGGAAAGAATCGAAGATCGTTTTTCGATTCGTGATTCTGGCGATTCTGTTTGCGTTGCTGAGTTTGTCGACTTTGAAACTGCGCTAGCAGTTCCAGGTTCCAGGTTCCAAGTCTCAAGTTGAGGCCGCGGACTTGGAACTTGAGACTTGGAACTTGAAACTTGAATGTTGCGGGCAGAAAAGCACTGGTCATTGGCGCGGCGCGCAGCGGCATCGCGAGCGCGAGATTTTTGGCGCAGCACGGAGCAACCGTAGCCCTCAACGATCGCAAGCCGTTAAGCGAATGGTCGCGACCGGCGCTCGCATTGAAAACTGAAGGTGTCGGTTTGGTCGAGGGCGACCCGCCGTCCTGGTTGCTGGATCAGGTAGATCTGGTAGTGATCAGCCCAGGGGTGCCTACGAAGGCGATTCCGATTCGCTACGCAGATCGTCGCGGCGCGGAAGTCATCGGCGAGATTGAACTGGCTGCGCGTTTCTTGCGCGGCCGAATCGTCGCGATTACCGGCACGAATGGAAAGACCACGACGACTTCGCTGATCGGGGAAATGTTGAAGGACGCAGGGCTACGGGTTCAGGTGGGCGGCAATATCGGCACAGCCTTGATTTCGATGATCGATTCGTCACGCGATGATGGATGGAACGTAGTTGAGCTTTCGAGCTTTCAGCTCGAAACGATTGTGGATTTTCATCCCACTGTGGCGGCCGTGCTCAATGTGACGCCGAATCACATGGATCGTTACGAGACCTTGATGGATTACGCGGCCGCCAAGCACAACATCTTTCGTAATCAGACTCCGGGCGACGCGGCGATTCTCAATGCCGACGATGAGATTGTTTGGTCATGGGAGAGCGGGTTACGCGCACACGTCGTGCCTTTCAGCGTGAAGCGCGAGTTGGCTGAAGGTTTGTTTCTGCGCGGGCGAGAGTTGGTTACGCGAACGAAAGATGGCGAGCGGGTCTTGATGTCGCGCGACGAGATGCAGCTGCGCGGAACACATAACGTCGAGAACGTTCTGGCGGCAATGGCCGCGGGTTTGGCATGCGGAGCAGCGCCTGAGTCTTTGCGCGAAACGGTCCGTCGTTTTCGACCGGTAGAGCACCGGCTCGAAGATGTGGCGGAGATTAACGGCGTGCGTTTTGTGAACGATTCGAAAGCCACCAGCGTCGATGCATCGATGAAAGCCCTGGAAGCGTTTGCCGATGATGCGGGGAAAGTCGTGCTGATTCTGGGAGGCAAGGGAAAGCACGCACCCTATTCGACGCTGGCCGATTTAATCAAATCCCGTGTGCGGAAAATGATTTTGATTGGTGAGGACGCAAAGACAATCGAATCAGAGATTGGAGACGCCGCGCCGTTTGAGCATGGTGATGACATGCGAGATGCGGTTGCCAGGGGTTTCGCCGCCGCCAGGGAGGGCGACGTCGTTTTACTGGCACCGGCGTGCGCCAGCTTTGACATGTTCGATAGTTTCGAGCACCGGGGAAGGGTATTTAAGGAAGAGGTCCAAAGTCTAAAGTCCAAAGTCCAAAGTCCGTAAATGTGACGTTGGGCGTTGGACTTTGGACACTGGACTGGTTTTGAGACATGCCGCAGAAACTGCAAATCGACAAGTGGCTATTCTCAGCGACCGTGGGGCTCGCCCTGTTTGGGGTCGTCATGGTTTACAGCGCCTCCGCGGTGATCGCGCAACAGGAAAACCACAGCCAGTTTCACTATGTCCTCAAACAGACCTTGTGGACTTCGATCGGTTTCATCGCGATGTTCGGGGTCATGCGTCTGGATTATCAACTTCTCAATAGCCGCTGGATTGTTTATGGCTTGTTGCTGGTTACCGTGCTTTTGCTGGTGGCAGTGTTTGGTTTTTCGCCGGTTAACGGCGCGCGGCGATGGATCAAGTTGAAAGGCTTTTCGATTCAACCGTCGGAAATCGCAAAGCTGTCGCTGGCCTTTTTCCTGGCGCGATTTCTGGAAAAGCGGGCAGGCGATGAAACTTCATTCTGGCGAACGTTCCTGCCTTGCTTCCTGGTGCTGGGCGTGGTCGCCGGCCTGGTCGCGAAAGAGCCCGACCTCGGGACGGCATTGATGCTTGCAATCATCTGTTTCACGATCTGTTTTGCGGCCGGCATGCGTCCACGTCACCTGGTTTATGCGGTTGTGCCGGCGCTTCTGTACCTCGGCAAAATGCTTATCTTCACCCCGTTTCGCATGAAGCGGCTATCGGCTTTCATCGATCCGTGGGCTGACGCGCAGGGCACCGGTTATCAGGTGGTGCAATCGCTGATCGCTGTGGGTTCGGGAGGCACGCACGGCCTGGGTTTCGCGCAGGGCCGGCAGAAACTTTTGTTCCTGCCGTTCGCGCATTCAGATTTTATCTTCGCGGTCGTAGGTGAAGAGTTGGGCTTAGTTGGAGCGCTGATTATTGTCACGGTCTTTGCGATTTTTCTCTGGCGCGGGATGCGGGCCGCCCTGCGTGCGCCCGATACCTTCGGCATGTTGCTTGGTTTAGGCATCGTCGTAGGGATCGTTGCCCAGGCACTTCTAAATATGAGCGTGGTGCTGGCGTTGGTGCCGACAAAAGGAATTCCGCTGCCGTTCATTTCGTACGGCGGGTCGTCGGTCGTGCCGACGCTTGCGGGCGTGGGAATCCTGCTGAACATTTCCCAGTACGCTGCCTTCGGAAAGCAGGAAAGTTTTGACGATGGCAACTATGAAGATGAATGGCAGGAAGTGCCGCGTGCACGGAAGAAGCGTCTGGCGGACGGCGGGCGTCGGCGCTGGCGTGCGCGCGTTACGGATAAGCGATGCGCGTATTGATTGCGGCCGGCGGCACGGGCGGCCACATCTATCCCGGCATCGCGGTGGCGAACGAGGTTAGGCGCCGCGATCCAGCACCGGCTGTCAGGTTTGTGGGCACGGCCCGTGGTTTGGAAAATCGTCTGGTGCCGCAGGCAGGTTTTGAATTATCGATCATTGAAAGCGCCGGATTGAAGAACGTTAGCCTGGCGGCGAAGCTGCGCGGCCTTTTGCTGTTACCGCAGAGCTTTCTGGCGGCGCGTCGTCTGATTCGGGACTTTCGTCCTGATATCGTGGTTGGCGCCGGCGGTTATGTTTCCGGGCCGGTTCTGTTGATGGCCTCGATGATGGGCGTCCCGACGCTGGTGATGGATTCGAACGCCCTGCCGGGCTGGACCAATCGAGTGCTCGCG
>DATISD010000016.1:0-3255 GCA_035469005.1 Pyrinomonadaceae bacterium
AGACGTGGCCACGGCTTTGAAGAGCCTGGTTTCGTCGCCGACAGATGTTTCAACTACTGGTCTCAACGCGAAGCGCGATGTGGCCGCCGCAACCCAAACGGAGCCGCCCCCGGCAAAGACTGACAGTGCTGTACCTGAACCTAAGGCGATTGAGCCCCTGTCGGGTCTGATTGAGTTAAGCCTCACTCCTGATCAAAACGAATTGAAGGTCGGCGAGAAGCGACAGCTTGCTTTGCAGGTGAAATCTGATGCGCCGCTCGGCATGGCTGTCGTCAGCCTGCGATTCGATCCGAAGGTCCTGAGAGTAAACACAATTTCATGTGGCGGTTTATTTGCGAACGTCAAGACGGCGCCGATGCTGACACAGTCGGTCGATCCGCAGGGGTTGGTGCTTCTTTCTTTGACACCCGCTGCCGACGCTTCGGTAGCCGCCAATGGTACCCTGCTCAAAATCGACGTCGAAGCGGTGGGCGCCGGCGACAACGCGCTGACGTTTGATCTTGCCAACACTCACTTGTTGGCAAAGGATGGCCGAGCGACCACGTTGCAAATCGAGCAGAGCCACTTAACCGTGAAGCCTGCACGCGTCTCGGCCGAGACGCCGGCACCTTCGGCGTCTCCGGCTAATCCGTCTGAGACGAGCAGCGTCGTACCGCCGCCGAAATCCGAAAAGCAGCACAGCGTAACTACGACCAGCCAGCCGAGTGCAGCTGTAAGCGAGTCGAAGAATCCGCCCAGTGAAAAGCCGTCGCCCGCCGCCCTGAAGGTGGCAACCTACGTTGTCAAAAAAGGTGACACGCTTGAGAAGATTGCGGCTGCGCTGCGAACGAGCATTTACGCTCTGATCTCAGTTAATCCAAACCTGGGAAAGGGTGAAGTGCCACCGGTTGGAACCGAATTGGTGATTCCGTAAGATGCGAAGCAAATCCAGATCAGAAAAGCGTTCTGCTGATCAGGTTAGCGGCTTTTCCTTAATCGAACTGATAATCACCGTCTCGGTGCTTGCCATTCTGACCCTGGGAGTCATCCCACTGGTTCAGGTTTCAGTCAAGCGGCAAAAGGAATACCAACTTCGGGCTGCCCTGCGCGAAATGCGCGAAGCGATCGATCAGTTTCATCGCGAAGCGCTGATGGGGGCGCAGATGCAAGTCAACCAGCAGCAAGGTCTGTCAACGGCCCAGCAGGAACAAGCAGCCCGCAATCCGCAGGCCCAAAACCAGGGGCAGGCGCCCAACATGTTTACCGATCCGCGCGTGCGCGTGGCCATCACCGACCAGACGATTTTTACCGCCGACAATCCTGACCGCTACCCCCCGGATTTGGAAACCCTGGTTAAGGGGGTTAACGTGCTGCCGATAACCGCCGGCAGCCTGGGTAGACGAGGTAATTTGAACTACAGCGCGACGGAAGCGGCCAGCGGGGACTCAGCCGTTCCCAAGACCAAAATCTATCTGCGCCAAATTCCCGTCGATCCGATGACCGGCCAAAAGGATTGGGTGTTTCGTTCCTGCTATGACGCCGCCGATGCAACCTCCTGGGGAGGCGAGAACATCTTCGATGTACATTCGAAATCGCAAGCCACGGCGTTAAATGGAGAGAAGTACAATGACTGGTAAAGACAGAAGGCAGCAGGCAGAAAGCAGAAAGCAGAAAGCGCAGAACCGCAGTTCGCAGCCTACCGGCTTCACGCTGCTCGAGTTGATGATTGTCATCTCGATCATCATCATTCTGGTTTCGGTGGCGTTGCCGCAGTATCAAAAAACGATCATGCATGCGCGTGAGACAATGTTGAGTTACGACCTCGACACAATGCGCAAGCTGATCGATCAGTACGCCGCCGACAAAGGCAAACTGCCGCAATCGCTCGATGATCTCGTCACCGCCGGATACATGCGCGAGATCCCCAAAGATCCGATCACTGATAACAAAGACTGGAACATTGTTACGGGCGACGATCCTTACTCGACTGAAGGCGGAACCGGGATTACGGATGTTCATAGTTCTTCGAGCGAAGTCTCAGCCGCCGGAACCCCGTACAGCGAATGGTGAACACATTTGGGATTTCTGATTTTCGCTAACCCCAGTTGCTCCGATTGTTAATCAAAAATCGCAAATCAGAAATCGAAAATCGCTAATATGGCCGCGAATCCCCTGGATAGACTACTGAAACCGCGCTTTCCCTCCGTTGCGGTTGGGATTGAGAGCGATGCCGCGTCCGTAGTGCAACTCGATCGCGCCCGCGGTGGGTTCATTGTCAAACGGGCCGCATCAGTGAGTCTTCCGCCGGAAGTAATCCGACCCGGCTTCGAGTCAAGCAACATTGGTGAGCCAGTTGAACTGGCAACCGCCCTCACGGATTTGGTAACCAGCGCGGGATTGTTGCGTCAGCGCAAATGGTCCACGTCTTTACCGGAAGCCTCAACTCGTTCGGCGATAATTACGATTGAAGGCGCGACGGCTTCTCGTCGCGAAATCGAAGAGGTGTTCGAATGGAAAATCGAACGCACTTTCGGCGCGCCTTTATCCCAGTTGCGATTATCGCGCGAACAGTTGGCGCCGGATGCGCAAAAACAGACGCGCTACCTGGTGAACGCAATTCAGCTGGAAGTGCTGGCTGAGTATGAGGCCGTGTTTGGATCTCTTGGTTGGCACGTGGGCTTAGTTCTGCCACGTCACGCCGGCGAAGAGCAGTGGTTACGAAACGGCCATCAGGGTGACGGTTTATTGTTGACCGCTCATGACGAGGGATTCACGGCGGTGCTGATGCGCGGAAATCGCACGCTGACCTTGCGATCGGTCCTCTGCGATGCGGCCGAACGCGACGATGAACTTCATCGGGTGCTGCTTTTCTATCGTGAACGTGCCGGCGCCGGAAAACAGAGCGGAACATCATCTCTCGATCGATTGCTGGTCGTCGGGGAACAACTGGACAAGGCTCGAGTCGCCGAAATCGCTGAAGAGACGTTTGGAGTTCGGCTCAAGCCTTTGGCCGCCGGTGATGTAGGTCTCATGATTCCCGCGGGCAATTTGGATTTTGATGCGATCGCGGCGCCGGCGGGCCTGGCCCGTTTGGCCTGGTAAAGGGTACGCAGGCTTCCAGCGTGCTGCCTCTCTACCGATAGGGCACGCTGGAAGCGTGCGTACCGATGGCACGCCAGAGACGCGCGCACCGTGCCACTTGAAACTTTCCTGTTTCACCCAACGTAAACTGGGCATTGACAAGCGATGAAAGCTGCGATTTCCTTAACAACTCCG
>DATISD010000017.1:0-1789 GCA_035469005.1 Pyrinomonadaceae bacterium
TTCCTGCGACTCTTTCTTCTCAGCAACCGCCAGTTGATTATCACGAGCCGCCTGGCGTGCATCACTCTTCGACAGTTCGCCCAGTGGAAACATTGCCCGCGAAAGCTGATCCTGCGTCAACTCCCAAAGAAAGTAAGATTGATCTTTCTGCGGATCACGGCCACGGAGTAGGCGATACCGGTTCGTCGCTTTTTCGAATTGGACGCGTGCGTAATGGCCGGTAGCGACCTTGTCACATCCCAGACTCGCCGCCAATTTATCAAGTGAAGCAAACTTTAGTCGGCTGTTGCAGGCAACGCAGGGGATCGGCGTCTCGCCATGCAAATAACTCTCGACAAACGGCTGAACGACGTCGCGCTCGAATTCTTTTTCCAGGTTCAAGACATAAAAAGGAAATCCTAATTCCTCAGCGACTCGTCGCGCGTCATAAACATCGTCAAGCGAGCAACAACGCGAAGGCAAAGGTTCACCATTTTCGTCTACACTGATGCCGCGCCGCTGGTTCCACAGCTGCATCGTAAAGCCAACCAGCTCGTGACCTTGCTGCTTCAAGATGGCGGCGGCGGCCGAGGAGTCCACCCCACCTGACATGGCTACTGCGATACGCATCAGTTTCGAGTTTCGGGTTGCGAGTTTCGAGTTATTTACTCAATGCTCTAGAATACCTTGGAATCAGGAGAACCGCGAAACCCGAAACTCTAAACTCGAAACTTCCGCTATGCCTGAGCGAGCCATCGAAGAATACAAAATTGCCGACGAGCCCTACTACCTTCCCGTCGATCATGAGGTCGATCTGTTTGAAGCAGCCCATGCTGCGCACTTGCCGGTGATTTTGAAGGGCCCGACCGGCTGTGGCAAGACTCGGTTTGTCGAGCATATGGCCTGGCGGCTGGAACGCCCGCTTATTACTGTCGCTTGTCACGAGGATCTCTCGTCAACCGATCTGGTGGGCCGATTCTTGATCGAAGGTGAAGAGACGGTTTGGCACGACGGTCCGCTGACTTCAGCCGTGCGTCACGGAGCTATCTGCTATCTCGATGAAGTAGTCGAGGCCCGCAAAGACACGGTTGTTATTATTCATCCACTCACCGATCATCGCCGGCGCCTGCCAATCGAAAAGCGAGGCACGATTTTGGAAGCGCCCTCCGATTTCATGCTGGTCGTTTCTTACAATCCCGGCTATCAGTCAATCCTAAAAGATTTGAAGCAGTCCACCCGGCAACGCTTCGTGGCGATTGACTTTGACTATCCGCCTGCGGAATTGGAAGCCGCGATCGTCGCTCGTGAAGGCGGTGTCGATGAAGGCGTTGCGCGCGATCTGGTTTTGATTGGACAGAAGGTGCGAAACCTGCGCGGTCATGGATTGGAAGAAGGTGTCTCGACCCGTCTCTTGATTTACGCGGCGCAGCTGATCTCGCATGGCATCCCGCCGACACGCGCCGCCGAAGTCGCGATGTGTTCGCCCATCACCGACGATCGTGATCTGCAGAGAAGTATTCGCGAGATCGTGACGACCGTGATTTAGTGCGAAACCGGCTGCCCGGAATCCTCACCGGATAAAATCCTCGACCATTCAGCTGAATCATAAAGATTGAGAAATTTTTTGGGGCTGCCCCGTGGTAGGGTCGGTCGGAATGAAAATGTCCGGCAAACCGCGTCCCTAGTCGCCTGGAGGCCAGTTAATTCTGGGAGCGCGGACGTCCTCGTCCGCATTGAGCGCGCAGCGCGAAAAGTCGTAAAGAAAGTTGCAGCGGGATGAAAAAGCATGTCCGGATCGCTGAGTTTTTGT
>DATISD010000018.1:0-3030 GCA_035469005.1 Pyrinomonadaceae bacterium
CGGTGTGTGAAATGGCGCGCGCGCGCGGCATTGAAACCATAATCGACGGTGCCCACTCGTTTGCGCAATTCGAGTTCAAGCAGAAAGACTTGAACTGCGATTACTTTGGAACCTCCCTGCACAAATGGCTATACGCGCCCAAGGGAACGGGCATGCTGTACGTGAAGCGCGATAAGATCGACAGGGTTTGGCCCCTTTTTGCGGCAGAAGAAAAACAGAAGTCTGATATCCGCAAGTTCGAAGAAATCGGCACCCATTCAGCCGCGCCGCGGCTGGCGATTGGGGAAGCGCTGCTTTTTCATCACGGCATTGGCAGCAAACGCAAAGAAGCACGGCTGCGCTACCTTTCGCGCTATTGGATGGACAGGTTGAAAGATATTCCTAAAGTTCGCTTCAACACATCGTTCGACCCCAACCAGATGTGCGCCATTGCCAATGTCCAAATCGAAGGATTGGATCAGGGAAAGATTGGCAGCTATCTTTTCAGCAAACATCACATTTTCACCACGCCGATTGTTCATGAAGAATTCACCGGATTGCGGATCACGCCGAATCTTTATACGACGCTTCCCGAGCTTGATCGTTTTTGTGAAGTGATGTCGTCAATTGCGCGGAACGGCCTGCCGGCATAATTGAGCTGCGCAACCATCTTCGCCTTTTGGGGTTTAGTCAATGGCAACTCGGTGGACCCACGTCACTATCAATTGCAGCAACATCGACGCTTCCGTTGAGTTCTACACGTCAGTGTGCGGGCTTTCGATCGTTCGGGACCGGCGGCTGGAGGGAAGACACAACGTCTGGCTCGGGCCGCAGACAACCCCCGGCGAAGATCCGATTTTCGTGCTCGTCATGGTGCAGGACGAAGTAAAAGCCCGGCTCGATCACTTCGGATTTCAGTGCGACACACGCGAAGAAGTTGATCGGATTGCTGAGCTCGCGCGCGCGCATGATACTTTGGTTGAGCCGCCAACTGATATCGGTGGCGTCGTCGGGTACTTCACTACCGTGCGCGATCCGGATGGGCATGTTGTGGAGTTCACGTACGGGCAGCCGCTAAAGGGACTCTGATAAGAATACGACCGTCTACGGCGTCGTCGCGGCTTTGCCGCAGCACAGTGCGGAAGGGCTTTGCCTTTCCGCAGACGAACATTCTTTTATATCCTCATGAGGCTTAGGCCATGAGGAAAGAAACAAGGGCGAAACCACGGTAAGCCGGAGGCTTACCGCACTGTGCGGCAGAGCCGCTATGCAGATGGCGATTAAATCCAGAGACAATTCGTGCCAGTCTTTCCACGCCGGCTACGTCGCGCTCGTCGGCCGGCCGAATGCCGGCAAATCAACTTTGCTCAATCGATTGGTCGGCGAAAAGATCGCCGCCGTCTCGAACAAACCACAGACAACTCGCTTCAAAATTCTCGGCATAGTTAATCGCCCGGACGGCCAGATCGTCCTGGTGGACACGCCGGGCGTGCATAAGCCCGGCTACGAACTCAATCGTCGCATGATGGCCGCGGTGCATGATGCGCTGCTCGGGGTTGATCTGGTTTGTTTGATTCGCGACGCGTCGGCATCGACCGGAAACGGTGATCGATTCGTGTTCGATCTCGTCAAGCAATCTGAAAAACCAGCGCTGCTTCTGCTCAACAAAACCGATAAGCTTAAAGACAAATCGAAGCTGCTGCCATTGATCGAATGGTATCAGAAGGAATATGCGTGGAAAGCTATCGTCCCCATCTCGGCTTTAAAAGGTGACCAGGTCAACCCAGTGCTTGATGAAATGATCGCGCACCTTCCTGAGAACGAACCGCTGTTTGCCGAAGATGAACTTACCGATCAGCCGCTGCGCGCGTTAGCAGCCGAAATTGTCCGTGAGAAGGTTTTGGAAACTACCGGAGAAGAAATTCCCTATGTCACCGCCGTCGTCACCGAAAAATGGGAAGACGTGCGCGCTGATTTCACCCGCATTCACTGCGCGATTTTCGTCGAGCGCGATTCACAGAAGAAAATCATCATCGGCCGCGGCGCCCAGCGCCTGAAACAGATCGGAACCCGAGCGCGCCATGACATTGAAAGATTGATCGGTCATCGCTGCCACCTCGAATTGTTTGTTAAGGTCGAGAAAGATTGGCGTGACCGACTGCATCTTCTGAATGAGATGGGAATCACGTCTTGAGCGAGAAAAGGTGGTATGCCGCCGAACTTTTTGTGCCTCACGACGCGCAAGAACCGATCGAATACGGTTTGATGGAAGCCGGCGCACTGGGAACAGAGGTGCGCGATGCTCTTGGCGGCCAAATGACCGTCGTTGGTTATTTCGAGGCACCGCCTGAAATTGAAATGTTGCGCGCGGCGTTGCTCGATGCCTGTCGGGTTTACGGCTTCGGGCCGGAGGCCGCGCTCGATTTCAGAATCCACGAGGTTCCCGATCGCGATTGGCTCGCGGAATGGAAGAAGAGTTGGCAGCCGGTCACAGCCGGCCGCTTCATCGTCGCGCCCCCATGGATCGAGTCGTCAGCACTTCCGTCGGAGAGTGGAACAGCCCCGCCAATCGTCATAAGGATCGAACCCGGCATGGCCTTTGGCACCGGCACGCACGAAACCACTCGCCTCTGTTTGAAAGCCATCGAGAAGCATTTTCGCGGTGGCAGCTTTCTGGACGTGGGAACAGGCACGGGCATCCTGGCGATTGCCGCCGCCAGGATGTTTGCGGACGCGCGGATCGAAGCCTGCGATACAGATCCTGAGGCAATCGAGATCGCCAGAGATAATGCGCGGTTGAACGAGGTCGCTGGTCAAATCGAATTTCGAGTCGGCAGTCTTGACAGACAGACGGCGTCCGCTGATTTAGTTTGCGCGAACCTGACAGCCCCGGTGATTGTAGAGTTGCTGCCCGAACTGTTGGCGGTAACCTGTGGGCGTTTGGTCTTGTCGGGAATTCTGGACTCACAGGTTGAGATGGTTTGGTCACGTCTTTTTCAATTGGGTACGACAATTCTCGAAGTCGATCAGGATGGGGAGTGGGTCGCGCTG
>DATISD010000019.1:0-3500 GCA_035469005.1 Pyrinomonadaceae bacterium
ATCGAATCACCCCGATCTTTTCGCCGGGCATAGTTCACCACATAGTCAGGCGGATCGATTTCAGACGGCAAACGTGGATCTGCAATTGGCTGGCCAGCGACCAATCGCAAAGGCATTACGCCCGCCCAAACCTCCATGCCATAATCCTCTTCGTCATCGAGCGGCGGACCTGTCCGAATCTTTGCCGACGCTTCGTCGATTGGCAGCGACAGCACGGTTGTTTGTCGCAACTCACTCTCATTCGGTTCGCGCACGTCCTGCCAACGATTGGGGATTATGTGTTCCGACAAGGCGAACAAAGCAGAGATCTTCCTGGCTCGATCTTCAACCAATGTCGCCCGGCCAAAGATAACGACAGATCGATAATTCATTGAATGATGAAAAGCCGATCGTGCCAGCACCAAACCGTCAAGCAGTGTAACCGCGACGCACACATCAACTCCCTCGCTCAATGTGCGCAACATTCGACTAGCCTGGGAGCCATGAATCAGGAGCTTGTCGTCAGCTCGGGCATAACCGGTCGGAATGACGAAGGGCCTGCCCTCAACCGCGAAGCCAACATGACAGATGAAACCTTCATCCAGAATAGAGTTGATTATTTCGCGATCGTGACTGCCACGTTTGGGCAGGCGCTTTAAAGTGGTTCGGGGTGTTTGGGGGATTCTGTTTTTCGCAGTCTCTTCCATGCGGTGAGAATAGTTTAGTAGCTGACGAGCAAACAAGTTCACCGCAAGAAAACACGCGCCGAAGCGTTTACTTCGACGCGTGGAACGCTGGGGTGCCGGGCGCATTCCCTAAAACCGGGAACACGCCCAGGGACACGATAAATCGAACTTTATCCCGAAACGCTGATCTGGTTATCGACTGACTTGACTCCCTTCACATTGCGCACAGCTTTCTCCGCGAGACTCTTGTCCGCAGCGCTGTGGACAGAGCCCATGAGCGTGACTTTCCCATCAACTACAGTGGTGGTCACTCCCAGCGCAGAGAGTTTGGGGTCGTCGCTGAATTTCTTGTCAATCGCTGCCTGAATGGTGAAATCGTCCGGGCCACTGCTCGTGGTCGTCGTACTACCCGCAGGCGGCGCCGGCTGTCCATTGATGATCACCGGTGCGGGCTGCGTCGCCGGCGCCGGTTGTTGCACGATGACTGGCGGCTGTTGTGCCGGCTGCTGCACAATGGTCTGCGGCGGCTGTTGCTGCGCCGCCATATTGTCGTTAACCGCACTCTGCTGTTGATTTAAAACAAAAAGAATGATGATTGCCGCAAGTGCGACAACGCCCACCACGATTGCCGCCAGTGCAGCGCCTGAGACGCCACTGCGGTCCGGGTAACGAACTGCTTCTGAATGCACTTCTTCACGTCTCGCGGTCGGTGTCTCCACCACTACGCGTCGCTGTTCTGATTCCTGGTTAGCCATTTCTTCTCCTTTTGTCGCCCAATTACAAAATAGTTCGAATCTGATTGAGCGAGATTGTTCGGGACTGCTAAACTGCAACTATCGTTCCCGTGTCCGTTTGACGATGCATTTTGTAATTTGCCTGAAAGAAATCGCTGTGTTTCTCTGATTGGCCTTATTAATTGCTACGCGGGCGTCGAACTTTCGAGAAAAGAATCCCGTATGGATTTAGTTCTTAATTGCATCAGAGCAGGCCGCCGTGCCGTCCCGCTTGACGCCGGCGTGAACTGCAGAGTAGTTTCCGCTTATCCAAATAAACGTTTCGCGCCAGAAGCCCGGTCGTGAAAGGGCTTCGTTAAATACAACCAGGCAAATAGGAGCACGCTAATTTATGACCGCTTCCGAACGACAAAAACTGATCGACCAGTACAAAGATGGATACAACCAGGTCGTCAAAGCGCTGGAAGGCTTTCCGGCTAACCAGCTGACTGCCCACCCCATTCCCAACAAATGGAGCGCTGCCGAGATCGTTCATCATCTCGCCGACAGCGAAACGACCAGCGGATTAAGGTTGCGCCGATTACTCGTTGAGGATCACCCGCTCATTCAGGGTTACGATCAAGATGCTTATGCCGCCCGCTTGAATTACAACCAGCGCGAGATGTCGCCATCGCTTGAAGCCTTTCGTTTTGCGCGCGAGACGGCAGCCCAGCTCTTCGAATTTATGACGGACGAGGATTGGCAGAAAAAAGGCACGCATTCTGAGAGCGGCTCCTACTCTTGTAAAGACTGGCTGAAGATTTATGCCGCACACGCGCACAATCATGCGGCGCAAATTCGCAGACTGCGTGACGCGCTGGCTGAAAGTGCCGCAGCCACAGCTTAATGAGCCGCGGATGAACGCGGATTAGTGATTGCCCTAAATCGACATTCCCGATTAATTAATCCGCGTGTATCCGCGGCCTCTTTTGTCTCGCTCGGATCGACTATGATCCCGCAACCAAATCGACCGGTTTTATCTTGCTCATTTTCTTGACAGCGCACGGGCGAATGAGCAAGATGTCGCTTCACCAAATTTCAACTTGAAAGAACGTTCTAATGCCCTCAGTAGCACCGGTTCTCGAAACCACTTTCACTGATCTCAAGCTCTTACGCCGTGGCAAAGTTCGCGATGTTTACGAAGTCGATAGTCAGCGTTTGCTGATCGTTGCGACCGATCGCATCTCGGCTTTTGACAGCGTTTCGCCAACCCCAATCGAACGAAAAGGCGAAGTACTGACGGCGCTATCGCGTTTCTGGTTCGCCAAACTTGGACACATCGTTCCGCATCACTTGATTACGACTGAGATTGATGAAATGCCAAAGGCGGTCCGGGCGCACTCGGACGAATTGCGTGGCCGTTCGATGCTGGTGAAGCGCACCGAGGTTTTTCCGGTTGAATGTGTGGTGCGTGGTTATCTTTCCGGCTCAGGCTGGAAGGATTATCAACGCACGGGTCAGGTTTGTGGGCATGAATTACCCGCAGGCCTGCGCGATTCGGAAAAGTTGGCGACGCCGATTTTCACCCCGGCAACGAAGGCCGAAACCGGCCACGACGAAAACATTAGTGAAGAGCAGATGGCCGGGATCGTCGGCCGTGATGTGATGGAGCAACTGCGCGCTGTGTCTCTGCGGTTATATCAGGAAGCCAGCGATTATGCTCTTAGTCGCGGGATTATTATTGCCGACACGAAATTCGAGTTTGGCCGCGACGAGGCCGGAACGATCACGCTGATTGATGAGGTATTGACGCCGGATTCATCCAGGTTTTGGCCGCTCGACAGCTACGAAGTTGGTAAGTCTCAGGCTTCGTTCGATAAGCAATACGTGCGCGACTTTTTCGAGAGCATCAAATGGGACAAGCAGCCGCCGTGTCCGGAGTTGCCTAATGAAATCGCCCAGGCAACGACGGCACGCTACCTGGAGGCCTACGAGTTGATCGTCGGCGAGAAGCTTTGAATTTGGAGTGCGCCAACTTGGCGGCGCTTTGGATTTTTGCTGAGGGGCGATGGTATTGACGAAATTTCCACGGCGAATTCATACTTTGATCATGTAAGGACTT
>DATISD010000020.1:0-8347 GCA_035469005.1 Pyrinomonadaceae bacterium
GTGAATTTGTCGCGCCAGCAAGAACCACAGACTAAAGTCTGTGCCACTGCCTGCTACCGTCTATCTTCGCCCGCCAACGGAAACCTTTCCCTTAGCGCCTTTACCACCTTGTCAGTCTCAACACTTCGCGAGCCCTTGACCAGAATCAAATCGCCTTCGCGAACCTCACTCACAATCGCCGCCGCGGCATCTTCTGAAGTTACAAAAAACCGTGTTGTGACCAGCCCTCGATCGCGCGCCCCGGCGACTATGTCCTCAGCGAAACCGCGCACGCCCCACAGTACCTCGATTCCAAGTTCCGCGATGTCGTGGCCAGCCTCACGATGCATCTGTGGTGAATCCGGGCCCAGCTCAAGCATCTCGCCGGCAATCACGATCCGCCGCTGCACTCTGTTCCGGGCTTCAGCCAGGGTTCGCACCATGCTCAAAAGAGATCGCGGATTCGAATTGTACGAATCATCCACCACCGTGAATCCACCTGCAAAATCCAAAACTTCACCGCGCATCTTCGGCGGCTTTGCAGTTCGCAAAGCAGCCGCGATTAATTCCGGCTTAACCTTGAGGGCAGTGGCCACGGCTGAAGCCGCCAGCGCGTTCATCAGGTTGTGACCGCCCGTCATCGGCAATTCCGCCGCTGCCTGGCCCAACGGTGTCCGCAATTGAAATCGGATTGAGCCGAAGCGCGACGTGTCGATTTCTTTGGCGCTCACGTCGGCGGCATGCTGAACTCCGAAAGTAAGCACGGGGCCATTCGTTTTGGACTTCATTTTCATCACAAGTTCGTCATCCGCGTTCAGGACTGCGACGCCTTCCGGCTTCAGACCTTCGATCAACTCGGCTTTCATGGCCGCCACCGTTTCGATCGTGCCCAAATGCTCCAGGTGCACCGGGGCGACCATTAATTCCACGCCGATGTCGGGCGGCGTGATTTGCACGAGGCGGCGAATCTCGTGCGTGGGTGAGGACATTCCCATTTCCAGCACGGCCAGATCGTAATCGTCGGGCCGCCGGCCTCGACTGACCATTTGCAAAACCGACAAAGGCAACCCGAGGCCATTGTTATAATTGCGTTCGCTCTTCAAGACGCGATGACCGGTTACGGACAAGACATGCGCCGTCAGCTCTTTTGTCGTTGTTTTGCCAGCGCTGCCGGTGATGCCGATTACCGGACGAGACCATTGCTCGTAAACCTTTCGCGCCAACGTCTGCAGGGCCGCGATCACGTCGTCAACGATCAGCAGCCGATCAGATAACGGTCGCATGTCCTCACTGCCGGTCACGCGTTGCCGGCGCGCGACTGCGGCGATGGCGCCCTTGTCAAACGCGCTCGAGATGAAGTCATGGCCGTCAACGAAGGTCCCATTGAAACCGGCGCGCTCGTAGTCAGGCTGAGACAGCGCGAAGAAAATTTCGCCCTCGCCCGCGGTTCGGGAATCAATCGAGAAATCAACTATTTCTTTGTCAAACAACTCAACGCGCAGACCGTCGGTCGTGGCGCCCATCAAATTCGCTGCGGTTCTAATGTTCACGTTACGAGTCAGAACCACCTGCGGTAGCGGGTGGTTACTCTTGGATGCTGATTGCTCTCCATATTAGAGATCAACCATCCGCACCGCAGATGGTTTTGACCTTATTTCCGCCGGCTGAACTCAACTCGCACCGTCTGCCCGGAATCAATGTCGGTGCCCGCCGCCGGATTCTGCTGCGTTGCAAATCCTTCGCCGCGCGCCTCGAGTCTCAATCCGAGCTGCGCGCACATTCGAGCCACGTCGCGAACGCTTTGCCCACGCAGATCGGGCATGACCGCGCCGCGCCTGGTCGCAACCGCAAAGACCACTTCGTTTCTGCGGCCGTTGAAGCTTTGCGCCGAAACAACTCTGGGCAGGGTTGCCTCGCGCTGCTCGAGACTTGCCTGATCCTCTTTCATTTGTTGGGGCGACGGCTTCGACGATTGCGCAATCTGCACTGGTGGTGATTTTGTTTCCGTGTCCGGCGTGACATTCAGATCCGGAAGAATCTGCTCTGCGATTTCACGAAATACTGGAGCGGCGATGTCGCCGCCGTGATAAGAGCCGAGCGGTTCGTCAATCACCACGATAATTACAACTGCGGGATTACTTACCGGCGCGAAACCGACGAACGATCCGATGAATTTTGTAGCGGAATACGCGCGCGTCCTGGGGTCTATCTTTTGGGCGGTTCCGGTTTTGCCTGCCGCTGTGTATCCGTCCAGTTGCGCCTTCTTCGCGGTTCCGTGGAGCGTGACGCCCTCAAGCATTCCGCGCAACGCGGCGGTGGTTTCCGGAGTCAAAGCGCGGCGGCTGTCGGCCTTCGCCTGGTAAATGATGCCGCCGTCCGGCGTTCGCAGTTCACGCACCACGTGCGGCTTGACCCAGATACCGTTGTTGGCCAACGCACCGTATGCCGAGGCCATTTGCAGCGGCGTGACACCGACTTCCTGGCCCATCGCAATCGATCCGATCGACGACGGCTGCCAACGATTGACCGGGCGCACAATGCCCGGAGATTCGCCGGCCAAATCGATTCCCGTACGCGATCCGAAACCGAGGCGCTTCATGTAGTCGTACATCGAGTCGTTTCCGGCAAGCAATCCCAACTTGATCGCGGCCACGTCGCTCGACTGCGCCAGGGCATCCGCCACTGTCAAAACGCCGAACGACCTGTGATCATGAACCACACGGCCCGCAATGGTGATTTGGCCATTCTGACAATCGATCTTGTCGTCAGGCTTCACCAGGCCTTTTTCGATCGCCGCCGAAAAGGCGACGATCTTGAAAGTCGAGCCGGGCTCATAGATAGTCTGAACCGCGAGGTTCGTCCGATCTTCTGCTCGCGTCTTTGCAGGATCATTCGGATTGAAGGCCGGCGCATTGGCCAGGGCCAGAATCTCGCCGCTACGCGGATCCATGACAATTGCGGTCCCCGATTTCGCGTGGCTGCGCTCGACCGCATCGTTAAGCGCCTTCTCAGTGCGATATTGAATGACTTGATCGATCGTGAGGACAACCGTCTGGCCCGGACGGGGCTGAACCTCATAACTCTCAAAAGCACGCCGCTCTCGGTCGATTTCCAGGTAAACCTTGCCGGCCTCGCCCCGAATCTTTTCATTGTAGTATTGCTCGACCCCGCCAAGGCCAATCTCATCAGTACCGACAAAACCAAGCACGTGCGCCGCGAGCGAATCGTTCGGATAATAGCGCTTCGGTTCGCGGCGCGAATAAATGCCTTCGAGCTCGAGAGCATCGAGCTTGTTGGCGCGCTCCATTTCCACACGCCGAACTATCCAGACGAATTTCTTATTTGACGCCTGCGCCTCGTTCAATCGCCGCGTAAGCTCGACCCGATCCTGGCCGGTGATCGAAGAAATGCGACCAGCCGTCGCCTCGACACTCCTGATTTCACTGGGATCGGCGTAGAACGATTCGGTATCGAGACTGCGCGCCAGCTCACGACCCTGCCGGTCGAGAACCTGGCCGCGAGTAGCTGCAGTTTCTATCGAACTTAGCTGTTGATTTCTGGCGCGGGAGGCCAGTTGCTCATGCTGATGTATCTGAAGCTGAACCAGTCGTGCGCCAATCGCAAACATCCAGATCAACAAACCAATCGCCACGCATATAGCGCGGCGATGCGAGATCCCGGTTCGCGGCACTTCGATGGCAGTAGCACGACGGGGCATTAAACTCTCCAGACACTGGGGTCACGTGGTCGATCCGTCTATCGAGCCCTGACTTCTCGTTTCGACTTTTGCTTGGCGTCAACTTTTGGCGTCGCCTTCGTCCCGACCGCCGGCTTAAGGCTGGAAACGTCGCTGCGCCGCTTTAACGGATCAATCTGCGCCGGCTGCATCGGCTGCATGCCCAGCCTTCGCGCGGCGAGTTCCAGACGGGCCGGGCTGGCAGCAGCTTCGCGCTCGAAGATCAAACGACGCTGATCTTCACGCGCGGCGTTAAGCTCGTTGCGCAATTTTTCTGTTTCGTAGCCCAGCCTGAGCGCGGCGAAATGATGCCCGCCGGCATAGACAAATCCACCTGCCAGTAAGAGCCCGCACAGCAGCAGCAAAGCCAGGCGAGCTAACGCGCGCGGATCGCGCTCGCGCTTCACAAGACTGTTTCTTTGTTTCGAAGGAACTCTGCGAATCATCGGCTAACTCCAGTTCGGAGTCCCGCCTTCAGGCGGTCGCGTTTTTATAACAGCCGCCTGAAGGCGGAACTCCGAACAACCGCTTAAAGCTTTTGCGCGCCCCTTAACTTTGCGCTTCGCGCTCGCGGGTTGTTTTCAATTTCCTCGTCTGTCGGGGTAATCGGCCGTCTGGTCAGAATCTCCACCAAACTCGCTGCCCCACAAACGCATTTGGGCAAGCGCGGGGGACACTGGCAGCGGCCGGAAAGCTTCAAAAGCGTCCGCTTGACGATTCGATCTTCAAGCGAATGAAAACTGATTACTGCAAGACGCCCGTCAGGTTCTAAATGGTCAACAGCCTGGGCGAGAAAACTATCGAGGTTTTCAAGCTCGCCGTTGACCGCGATACGCAACGCTTGAAACGTGCGAGTGGCGGGATGGATCCTCCGTTTTTTATCCGGTCCGACGGCGCGTTCAATTAATCCTGCGAGGTCGCGCGTCGTGCGAATTGGTTCGCCGCTTTCCCTGCGCTCGACAATCCGTCGAGCAATGCGGCGGGCGCGGCGCTCTTCGCCGTACTCGAAGATGATCCGCGCTAAGTCTACTTCCGAGAGACGACCGAGAAGCTGTGCCGCAGTCTCGCCGCTGGTGACATCCATGCGCATGTCGAGCGGCGCGTCGTGCCGGAAACTGAAACCCCGCAAGGGGGAGTCCAACTGCAACGACGAAACACCGAGATCGGCAAGAATACCGCGCACTTGCCTGACTTTCGCTGTCGCGAGGACCCGCGTAAGTTCACGAAAGTCAGCCTGCACAGCGCGAAAGCGCGAGCCGTATGGCGCTAATCGCTGTCTCGCCAACCCGAGCGCTTCTTCGTCGCGATCGATTCCCAACACCTGCGCGTCGGAAGATGCTTGCAGAATTGCTTCGCTATGCCCGCCCAGGCCTACCGTGCAATCGACAAACAATCCGCCGCGCTTTGCCGCGAGCAACTCGATCGTCTCTCGAAGTAGCACGGGGCGATGGGGCGCGCCCCTGCCCCCCAAAGGCACCGCCATTTACCACCGCCCCGTGATCTCGTTCAAAGAACTAACAAGTAGCACAGACCCTGGTCTGTAGCTCTGAGCTAGGCCTTCAACCGTCAACACAGACTGAAGTCTGTGCCACATGATTTCCTTTCATATCCCGAGTCGGGCAATCGCCGCTTCGTCTTCCTCGGTGTAAGGATCTGAGAGCAAGCGCTGCTGGAACTTGTCCAGCTCCCAAACTTCCAGGTATGTCAAATAGCCGAGTACCGCGACATCGCCAATAACTGCTGCGCTCTTTCTCAGCAGCGGGTGAATTAACACGCGACCCTGCGTGTCCATCGACGACTGCTGACCGTAGTAGTTCGTTCTGTCAAGGAACTTGCGCCGGGCCGGATCCATCGAGGGCAAGAGAGACAACCGCTGTTCGATGGCTTCCCATTCCGGCATCGGATAAATGCGCACGCATTCACCCGTCAAGCTGGTCACGTAAAGCGCCGAGCCGTGCTTCTCGTCAACGTAACGCCGAAAAAGGGTCGGCACTTTCAGCCGGCCCTTGGAATCTATTCGCGCAGTGTAGTTGCCACGTAGCACTGAGACTGATTCCAGAGTTGAGTAGGGACGCCTCTGCCTTTTGCGCTGGTTTCAAGCCTGGTTCGTATAGTTGAGGCCACCTTACTCCACTTCACTCCACCGGCGCATAGTACGCTCGTGAGACAGGCCTGTCAACACTTTTTATGGATTTTTTTTCAGCAAGACGCGGGCATTCGTGGTCAAAACCCGCGCGAGCTGCACATCGCGCAGTGGTCGCAGGGCTTGCCGCTGGGATCGACTGAGCACTGCTTTTCATTCTCGAAGAACTCGACGAGTTCCGAAACGGCAGCCTCTGCGACCCCGAACCTTTCCTGGCTCGGGTGGGAAGCGGATTGCGGATCTGGCACGAAGTCTTTCTCGTTGGCGCGCGAAAAAGGAGCCAGCCACGGCGATTGCGCTACCTGGGGCACGAATGTTGTCGCAGCCTGGAAGGTTTGCGGTTTGGTTTCTCTTTGAGGACTAATCGACGGACGCGTCGCCGCGGGTGGCGATGCAGAAATGAAATTGATCAAGCGCGCGCGCGGTTCCCCAGCGGAACGCTCACCATTGCGCGAAGCTGGTTCGTTTCGCTCGCGTGCGGCGCCTTCGGCGGCCAGCCGTCGTGCGACGCGTTCGGCTATCAACCGTGCCTGATCTTGATTATTGCTCATTTGATGTAACGCAAACTGTCAGTTTGCGAACGCAAGCTAACAGCTTGCGTTACTTACCCTCCAGAAGATCGATGCGATCAACCACCCCAACGATGGCCGAATCGATCGCCGCGCCGGCTTTTCCGGTTGCCGTCGTCGAGGCGCTCCAGCCTTCCTGCACGATCAAAACAGTATCGCCCACACCGGAATCCACCGCATCAAGCGCCAGCACCGTCTGGCCAGTAGGCTCGCCTTCGGGATTGATGTGCTCGCACAACATCACGCGGGCATTTTCGTAGCGCTGATTCTTTTGAGTGGCGACGACGTTACCGAGGACCTTCGCTAATATCATTTCTTAGAGAAACGTTCTTTGTGCTTTGTACTTCGTACTTTGTTCGCTTTGTATCTGGCGCGACGTAGATTCCACGTCCAGGTACAAAGCACTAAGCGCAAAGTACTTTCTACCCGCAAAACACATGACTATCCGAATCCACTATCCCAACAATCGTACAATCCGTAGGCGTATCTTCGCGTTTGAAAGGAAAGCTCGCTTCCTTTCCCCGGCACCAGAAAACTAATTCGCCGACGCCGGCGCCGGCAGCGTCAACCGCAACCAGCGGCTTTCCCTGTGGCTCTAAGTTCTTATTAAGCGATTGAACGATGAGCAGCTTGCGGTGACGGAGCGATTCGTTCTTCACCGTGGCGACAACTGTCCCGATTACTCGTGCGAGCTGCATTTCACTTCTCTGGCGCCATGATGTCCACCGTATCGATTACGCCGACGACTGCCGCGTCGACCGGCGCATCCTTCATGTTCTGCGCCAGACGGGCGCTCGATCCGGCCACCACCAGGACGCGCTCATGAAATCCGGCGCCGACCGTGTCCACGGCGACGACGTAGCCGCTCGTGTCCGAACCATCGAGGTTGATGGGCCTGACAATGAGCAGCTTCTTCCCTTCCAGGCGGGGGTCTTTTTGGGTTGAGACGACCGTGCCGATAATACGGGCGATGATCATGCGCGAGCCTGTGCGGTTACCGGCATAGCTTCGTCGACGCTGCCGTGCGGTCTTGGGATCACGTGCACGCTGACCAGTTCGCCGACACGGCGAGCCGCGGCCGCGCCTGCATCTGTCGCCGCTTTCACTGCGGCGACATCGCCACGCACAATCGCCGTGACGAATCCGGCGCCAATCTTTTCGTATCCAATCAAAGTAACATGGGCCGCTTTGACCATCGCATCGGCAGCTTCAATCATCGCTACCAACCCTTTTGTCTCCACCATTCCGAGTGCTTCTTGCATTCAGTTTCTCCTGTGAGAAGTTTGAAAACCGTAAATTGTGAATCGCGAGTAGAATAGCACGTGGCACGCGCATCTTGCGCGTGATTCACGGGCAGGACGTCCGTGCCGCCGTTACGAGTCGCTCAACCGAGCGGCCTGGCTGAGCAGCTCAACCAACTCTTCTCGACTTAACGAAACCTTTCCCGAACCGTTTGCCGAGGGTGAATACGCCCGGGGCGTTGGCCGATCGCCCGTTGGGCAAGCAAGGTTGGTTTCGTGCAGGTAGCCACAGGCCTGGCAGCGCGCACCCTGATCGAGATAACCGGCTGATTCCCGGACGTTAATCAGCTTTTCGATCGCGTCAGGCGAAAGATTGCGCGAACCTCCCAGCACGCGCGAAAGGATCGCAATCTTGGCCGTGTGCTCGAGCGTTTCCAGACGGTCCCACGCCTGCCACAGATCTGACCCGTACGCGACTGCACCGTGATTAGCCATCAGCAAAGCATTGTGATGTTTCACCAGCGGCCGCATCGCGTCACTTAATTCTTCCGTTGAAGGCGTGCCGTACTCAGCCAGCGGCACACAGCCGAGCGTGAGAATGACTTCCGAAAGAATCGGCTGATCGATAGGAAGTCCGGCGACCGCGAACGCGGTCCCGTGCGGCGGATGAGCATGACAG
>DATISD010000021.1:0-2272 GCA_035469005.1 Pyrinomonadaceae bacterium
CGGTAGTGATTGCTTCATTGTCCGCGGTCTTTTCTTCCCGATTGGGCCGTGACCATCTCGGCTCCGCGATATGAAGAGCAACTCGTGGCGAATGATCTCAATCAAACCGCGCAAGAAGACTCCCCGCCTCCGTTCTAACCAACAAAGCATCCGCAAAGTTCTACCGCGGAGTCGGGCTTTCAGCTTTCACGCTGCCGGCGAGCTCTCCAGCGCGCGCAGTCATAACTTTGGTTGAAGGGAGAATCGTTATGAAGAAGAATGGAATGGGCTGGGTAGCCGGCCTGGTATTGATGATCGCGACACCTTTGGCGATGTTCGCGGCTGGATGGGGTTCAGGTCTGGCTGGACAGGGGGTGCAGGAGAAAGACAACTATCGGGTCGAAGGGCCGTTCACGCATGGCAATCTTTCCGTGTTTCTCATTCACGGTAAAGACAGGATCAAGGGTGCTACTTTCATCACGTTGCAGGAGGCACTGGTCCAAAAGAAAGTGATTGTGCGCGAGACGCGCTCGGTAAATGAGCTCACGATTGAGAATGTTTCCGGCGACGAGGTTTACGTGCAATCAGGCGACATTGTGAAAGGCGGAGCGCAGGATCGCATGCTGACGACCGATCTAATTCTGCCGCCGCGTTCAGGCAAGATTTCGATCGGCGCCTTTTGCGTCGAGAATGGACGTTGGAGCCAGAGAGGGAACGAATCGGCGACGGTATTCAATTCATCCGCGAACACAGTAGCCAGCCGCGAAGTCAAACTCGCCGCCAGGATGAAACAGTCGCAGGGCGAAGTCTGGCGCGAGGTCAGTGTGGCCCAGGACAAGCTGAGCGCCAATGTGGGTACGCGGGTAAATGGCGACGCTTCGCCTACCAGCTTCCAACTCGCGTTGGAAAACAAGGAGGTGCAGGCGAACGCCGATAGCTACGTCAATGCGCTGGATGGTTTGCTGGACACTCGCACGGACGTAATTGGTTATGTGTTTGCGATTAACGGAAAGATCAATAGCGCAGACGTCTATGCTTCAAGCGCGCTGTTCAGGAAGCTGTGGCCCAGGCTTTTGAAAGCCAGCGCGATTGAAGCGGTCGCCGAACTGCGGCGCGGAGAAAAATTCAGCGCGCCGAAACCGGCCGAGGTGCAAGGCTTTCTCGAAGACGGATCGAAAGGCGCTGAGAAAGAAAGAGACATTACCGGTCGGGTGCAGCTGGTCACGCGCGACTCAAAAGACAACGTCGCTTTTGATACTCGCGATCGAGCGAAGCCCGATGTAGTCGTGCATCGGAATATTATCAAGAAGAACTGAGTGAGCGAAGGGCAAAGAGCCAAGAGCGAAGGGCGAAGCGCCGGTCGCATCGGCCGGTAGCTTTGCCCCCAGCCCTTTGCCGTCAGTGCACCAGTTTCGTCGAATACATGATTGCGTAGAGTTCGTCTTCGTGCTTTGGGAAAGCTGCATCACTAGTCGACAGGATCATCGTCACTAGTTGGGTTTGGCCGGCGTAAGTACGATAGGCCTGCCACTCCAGACGACGAATATCATCGGCCCTCTCCTGTTTTGATTGGCGAAACTCCAGACCGCGAAGGCCGCCCAGTTCGAGGAGCTTCACTTCGTCGTACCTGCCGTTCTTCTTCTCGGTCTTTGCGCCTTCATGCATGGCCTGGAGGCTTATTTCGGTCGGAAACGAATCTGCCATCGTGGAAATATTTACGCTCAGAAAGGCGCCGTCACCGCCATAGCTCAGCGTGTCAGTGCGGACATCCTGTTTCTTCCAGTTCGCAGGTAGCGTCCACGTAATCCCCTGCTGATCCCACTTGACTTCCTGGCCGTTAGCAAGCGCCGCCGTCTGCGCCGCTGTTGGGTTTGGCGTCTCGACCGGCTCGTCTCCAATTTTTCCGGACTTGTCGGATGAGGGGGATGACGAAGAATTAGAGTTATTGCCGCTCTTGAGCTTACTGCTCAAATTGCACGCCGCCACCAGCAGCACCAGCGCAGCCATAAGTGTCAACTGTTTCATCGGGTCACCAGATTTCTTTTTTAGGAATTCAAAGGCAAGCGCCTTTTACGCCAATGGCAGACGCAAGTCAACGTCACACGGCAGAGCTTACTCGGCATTTCTCTGCCAAGACCTCTGTTCTTCCTCTGCGGTTTATATACACAAGCATTGGCAATGCCCGCAGAGGAATACTGAGGTTTCCACAGGGGCTCGCAGAGAAATTCGAAAGTAGGCACTACCGCAAGCCGGAACCGATCCTCCTTTTCAATTCAACTCCACTGCGTGCTAT
>DATISD010000022.1:0-2682 GCA_035469005.1 Pyrinomonadaceae bacterium
TTTTCTAACCGCCACGATCATCTTCATTATCGTTCTGGCAATCAGCTTTTCCTGCAATCGATCATCGCAACAACGACTGCTGATTTACACACCGCACGGTCAGGACATGCTGCGCGATTTCGTCGCGCGCTACAGACAATCGCACCCCGAAGTCGACGTGCAGTTCCTCGACATGGGCTCGCGCGAAGTGCTGGAACGCATCCGCGCTGAACGCAACCGGCCGCAGGCCGATCTATGGTGGGGCGCCGCGCACACCACGTTTCAGACCGCCGCCGACGAAAATCTGCTCGCTCCGTTCAAGCCTACCTGGGCAGACAAGATTCCTGATTACGCGCGCGACCAAAAGGATCGCTGGTACGGGACTTACGAAACGCCGGAAGTAATCGTCTATAACTCGAAAGCGATCCCTGACGAAAGCGCCCCAAAAGATTGGGACGACGTGCTCGACCCGAAGTGGCGCGACAAAGTCCTGATCCGCAACCCAAACCCTTCCGACACGATGCGGGCGATTTTCGGGGCCATGATTTGGCGTTCTTACAAAGACACGAAATCCCCGGACGCCGGTTATGACTGGCTCCGCAAGCTCGACGCAAACGTTCACGAATACACTGCGGACGGCACTTTACTGGTGCAAAAGCTGGCCCGGCAGGAAGGATTAATAAGTTTTTGGGACATGCCCGATGTGCGGCTATATCAGGAACAGAAAAAACTTCCCCTGGCTTACAGCATTCCCGCCAGCGGCACGCCGGTGGTCATCGATTGTATTGCGATCGTGAATGGTGCGCCGCATCAGGACGAAGCGAGGCGATTCTATGAATTCGTGACCACCAACGAGAGTCTGGTCCATTCTGCGCGCAACTACTATCGGATTCCGGTACGCAGCGATATCGATCGCACCCAACTTCCTGACTGGATGAATGCGAGGTTCACCCGCATGCCCCTCGACTGGGACTTATTGCGCCGCGAAGGCAACGAATGGCTGCGGTACTGGGACACAAATATTCGCGGTCGTGGAAAGTGATTGAACGCGAAGCCTTTATCCACTCAAACGGCGCCTCATCTCTTGTAACCGAACCAGAATTCACCTCGTCTTAACTTCTGGGACGTTCTGCAACGATAATTTAAGGAAACCGAAGAATGATACGTTCGATTTTGATTCTGACTCTGATGTTAAGCGCCGTCGCGGCCATGGGTCAGCAGGGTAAGGCTACACTGAAAGGACAAGTAAGCGACGAGTTTGGCGGCGTGATTGTCGGCGCGACTGTCGTGATCACTGATGCGAATGGCGTCGCCAAAACTGCGACCACAAACGGCGAGGGCATTTATTCGATAGCCGGCCTCACGGCCGGCAAATACTCGTTGCAAGTCACTGCCGCGGGGTTCGCAACTTATGAAAACGCCGAAGTGGAATTGGCGGCAACCCGAATTGAGCAACTTAACGTTACTCTGAAAGTCACGATCGAACAGCAGAAAGTAACCGTCTCTGCCGACACCGCAGGCGTCAACACAGATCCGGAAAACAATGTCGGAGCGATCGTACTGAAAGGGACCGACCTCGAATCGCTGCCTGATGACCCTGACGATCTCGCGGCGGCGCTGCAAGCGTTGGCCGGACCCGCTGCCGGTCCGAATGGTGGACAGATTTATATCGACGGCTTCAGCGGTGGACGATTGCCCCCACTATCTTCAATTCGTGAAGTCCGAATCAATGCAAATCCTTTTTCCGCCGAATATGACCGCCCCGGCTCAGGCAGAATAGAAATTCTCACCAAACCGGGAACAGATCGATTTCGCGGACAGGTCGCTTTCAACTTCAATAATCAAGCTTTGAATTCCCGCAATCCGTTTGCCCCAACGCGCGCTCCTTACATGTCGCGTAATTACAACGGCAACGTGAGCGGACCGATTACCAAAAAGAAGGCCTCGTTCTTTATCGATTTCGAAAAACGCGACACCGATGATCGAGCGGTCATCAATGCGACCGTGCTGGATCCGAATTTTGATATTGTGCCGTTCGCTGCGACGGTGCCCATACCCAGAAGAACCTGGGAAATCAGTCCACGCCTCGATTACCAGCTCAACGCGAACAACACTTTGGTTGCTCGTTACGAATACGAGAAGTCACAGAACCTGACCATTCCGGGCTTGCCTTATTCGCTGCCGTCACGAATTTACAAGACTTTCACTACGCAACAGACCGCCCGTTTGACGGAAACCGCCATTCTAAACAAAACGACTGTCAATGAGACTCGTTTTCAGTTCAATCGCCAGAACACTGGCGACACAGCCAACAACACGATTCCGACTGTTAACGTTCAGGAAGCGTTCACTGGTGGCGGCTCGCAGATTGGGTTGGCATCGAACGAACAAAGCCGGTTTGAAATCACGAACATCACGTCGATGCTCATGGGGGCCCATACCATCAAGTTTGGAGCACGGGCGCGCACTGTTAGCATCACCAGCATCTCGCCACAAAATTTCGGCGGCACCTGGACCTTCTCAGGCACGCGTAATCTGGCTAATCCCGACGGATTGACCAGTATTCAGGCCTATCAAATAACTGAGCAGGGTTTGCAGCAGGGACATAGCGGGGCTCAAATTCGCCTGTTAGGTGGTGGCGCAACTCAGTTTTCGATTACCACCGGCATTCCGGAAGCTAAGTTTAAGCAATTTGATTTTGGC
>DATISD010000023.1:0-2396 GCA_035469005.1 Pyrinomonadaceae bacterium
ACTGAAATTCAGTCAACTCCTGGAAGCCTGAAACCGCCGCCATGCGCACGGTAAAACTGCTCACCTTTGCGCGTTCTGCCGGTATGCAATGGAATGAAACTACCAGTTTGCTGGCGATGGGCGAGTTGCCTTTGTAAACAAACGTGCAGGCCTCTCCGCGAGCCATCGCTTCGTCGTCGTGAACGAACAGGTATTCGCCCTTTAGAACTACGCCCATAAGCCGTACCGGCTCAGTGAACTGCATCACCGCTTGCCTCTTGCCGCTGGGCGCCGCCTTGCTCGCAACCAGCGAGCTGCCGCTGATCGTCACCGCGAATAGCAGGGCAACCAATAAGATTAGACTCTTCATAATTATCTCCTTTACGAAACCGAAATGTTCTCAAGTTCAAATATCGACATAAGAACGACTGGCTACGTGCAACCGATGTGCCGACCTCGCGCGGACTGAGTTTGCTGAAAAAAACCGGGGACAAGGCTCGGGGCTGCGGAAACTTCCGCATTCGGCGTGTGAAAGGTCGCAATAATGAAGTGTCCGCGAGCCTTCTCTGGCGATTGCTGAAGAGGTTCGAGCAGGGAATGACTCTTGCACAGTTCGCAACGCCAGGTTTGTAATATCAAGCCAACACGAGGTGGGAATCATGGATGGAGTTTTACTTCAGACCGTAGAGGCATTGGGCGATTCGCGGTTCGTAGCCGGCACCGGCGAGATGTGGGAACGATTACAAGCTGAAAAAGAAGAAGTCGAACGCGAGATCCTGTGCGAGGGTCCGCTGCTTCAGGAAAATGTCGGCGGTTTGCAGGAGTGCGAACCTTCGGAATCGGACATCCGGGAAATCGAATGGCGGCACCGCGAGACTCTGGAGGAACGGCTGCGGGCCCTGAATGATGCGCAGGATAGGTTAATGGACGGTGGTTACGGGCGATGTCTCGAGTGTGGTGATCAGATCGATGCCAAACGGCTCGTGGCCGATCCGGCCGCATCGTCTTGCATTAACTGTCAGAGACTGGCAGAGAAAGAATCACTCAACCGCACCCTGTAAACCTTGAGATGTAACCAATGCGAGATCAGCTGACTACAATTCAATCCCTCAACTGCCGGCCGGATGAGTTAGCGAAGTCCCTGAGGCCGCCAGTACCAACTCGCACCAGGCAGTTGAAACATATGATCGGCAATACGCCGCTGCTGGCGATTCGTTTTTTATATCGCGGCAAAGAGCGGCTTATTTATGCTAAGGCCGAACACATGAATATGACCGGCAGCATTAAAGACCGGATGGCTTTTCATATTCTCAAGAGAGCTTATCAGGAAGAGCGCATCCAGCCGGGCGATACCATTGCGGAAGCAACCAGCGGCAACACGGGAATTTCGTTTGCCGCAATCGGCCGGGCGCTGGGCCATCAGGTGGTTATCTTCATGCCGGACTGGATGAGCCAGGAGCGCGTATCTTTGATAAAGAGCCTCGGCGCCAAAATCATTCCGGTGCGCCGCGACCAGGGCGGATTTCTCGGCAGCATTCGTATGACTGAAGAGTTGGCGGAGGAAAAGCCACATGTCTTTCTGCCGGCGCAATTCGCTAATGAGGCCAACGTCGAAGCACACGAGAAAACAACCGGTCCGGAGATCTGGTGGCAGCTCTACTTCCACTCGGTTCGGCCGGACGCGTTTGTCGCTGGCGTCGGAACGGGCGGCACAATCATGGGCGCCGGAAAATTTTTGCGCGCACGTAATCCGGCAATCAAACTGTATCCGCTGCAACCGGCTGAGTCGCCGACGCTATCAGTCGGACACAAGGTCGGTCTTCATCGGATCCAGGGAATCTCTGATGAATTTATTCCCTCGATTCTGCAATTGGATCAGCTTGATTCGGTCGTGAGCGTTCATGATGGTGATGCGATTCTAATGGCCCAGAAACTCGGCGCCAGCCTGGGACTCGGCGTTGGGATTTCTTCAGGCGCAAATTTCATCGGCGCGCTCATGGTTCAGGATGAATTAGGCGACGGGGCCGTCGTCACTACTGTTTTTCCCGACGACAACAAGAAATATCTCACGACCGATCTATTGCGCGAAGAGCGCGCCGAATCTGATTACCTGACTCCGGAAGTTGAACTGCTCGGCTACGAAGCCATCAAGCGCGTCTGCTATACGTGTTTTGATGGGGAGTGATAAGAGGCGAATTCCCACATCAGGTTAAAGTGATATATGCACTTAAGTTGAACCCCTGACACTGCTAATACATCGACCATGGAAACAACGGAAGAAAGAAAGGCTTCTAATGAAACTACCCAAGCTGACAGCCGTCATCGAAAGGAAGGCAAGTGGTACGTCGCGACTTGTCCGGAGTTAGGCGTCGCCAGTCAGGGCCGAACGAATGAAGAGGCCGAATCGATGCTCCAGG
>DATISD010000024.1:0-2448 GCA_035469005.1 Pyrinomonadaceae bacterium
TACCGGTGTTCTGTTTTGGAGTTCCGCCTTTAGGCGGAATTGAGTTGAAGTTTGTGAATTCCGCCTAAATGCGGAACTCCGGACCTGAAATGAGCGATATTAACGTACAGCTGAATGACGGCACGCCTGTGGCGGTTCCCAGCTCGACCACCGTCGCTGACGCTCTAAAAAAGCTCGATCGCGAAACGGCAAAACAGGCGCTGGCTGCGCGAATTAACGGACAGGAGGTCGATCTCGCGTACGCGCTATCAGCGCAGGACAACGGCGACGCGGTGAAGATCGAACCTGTGCTGCCGCAGACGCTCGAAGGCCTCGACGTGCTGCGTCACTCAACTGCCCACTTGCTGGCTGCCGCGGTGCTCGACCTGTTCCCGGGAACGAAACTCGGCATTGGTCCGGCGCTGCTTGACGATCCTCGGTATGGATTTTTCTACGACGTGATCGCGCCACGAGCTCTGACCGAAGCCGACCTTCCGGTGATTGAAAAGAAGATGCGCGACATCGCAAAGCGCAACATGCCTTATCGCCGCGACGAAATTACGAAGGCGGAAGCCCTGCGTATCTTCAACGAGCGCGACGAGCCTTTGAAGTGCGAACTCATTGACGAAAAGGCAGGCGAGACGGTTAGCGTCTACTACATCGATGGTTCACCTTTTATCGATTTCTGTCTCGGCCCGCACGTGCCGAACACGAATCGCTTGAAGGCCTTCAAGTTGCTTTCGCTCGCCGGCGCCTACTGGAAGGGCGATGCTGAACGTCCGCAGATGCAGCGCATCTACGGCACGGCCTTCTTCACTCAGGAAGAGCTGGATGGCTGGTTGAAGCAACGCGAAGAGGCTGAGAAGCGTGACCATCGTCGCCTGGGTCGGGAGCTCGATCTCTTTTCGATTCAGGAGCAATTTGGCCAGGGATTCGTGTTCTGGCACCCGAAGGGTGGCCTCGTGCGGCAGCAGATGGAAGACTACCTGCGCGAAGAACTAATCAGGCGCAACTACAGCTTTGTTTATACCCCGCATATCGCCAAACGCGAGCTTTGGCAGTTGAGCGGACATGAACAAAATTATGGGGACTCGATGTTTGCGCCGACGAAACTCGAGGAGACTGAATTTCGCCTCAAGCCAATGAATTGCCCGATGCATATCGGCATATACAAGTCGCAGCAGCGGTCCTACCGCGACTTGCCGCAACGGTATGCAGAAATGGGCACGGTCTATCGCGCCGAATTGTCGGGCACGTTGCACGGACTAATGCGAGTTCGCGGATTTACCGTGGACGACGCGCATCTGTTTTGCACGCCTGAACAGATTCCCCAGGAAATCGATGACTGCGTGGATTTTGCTTATCAGGTTTTGAAGACCTTCGGCTTTGACAAGATCAAATTCGAACTGTCAATCAAGGGTGACGACACCAGCAAGCTTTATCTGGGTGCTGACGAGGATTGGGAAAAAGCCACGAATGCGCTGGCTGCGGGTCTTGACGCGCGCGGAATCAAATACGAGCGGATGGAGGGCGAAGCAGCCTTCTACGGTCCCAAGATTGATTTCAAAATCGAGGATGCGATCGGGCGTCTGTGGCAGCTCGGCACGGTGCAATGGGATTTCAATCTGCCGGAGCGATTCCAACTCGAGTACATTGGCGAAGACAACAAACCACATCGGCCGGTAATGGTGCATCGAGCGCTGTTCGGCTCAATCGAACGGTTTTTCGGCGTGCTGATTGAACATTACGCCGGCGCATTTCCGATGTGGCTGGCGCCCGTGCAGATCGCAGTCCTGCCGATTACCGATCGCATTAATGTGTATGCCGAGAACGTCGCGCGAGAATTACGCGCCGCCGGACTGCGGGTTGAGGTGAATGTCCGCAGCGACAAGATTGGCGCGAAGATTCGCAACGCGCAGATGCAAAAGGTGCCGTTTATGCTCGTGCTCGGAGATCGCGAGATGGAGCAGGGGCAGGTCGCAGTTCGCGAGCGATCGCAGGGCGACATCGGCGCGATGCCGCTCGATGAATTCAAGCAGATGGCGCAGCGTTTGGTTCAGACGCGAGCGCTGAAAAATGACTGAGCCCAAGGTCCAACGTCCAATGTCCAACGTCGGAAGCATGACTTTGGACCTGGGACTTGAAACTTTGGACTAAAACCAAGGAGGTGCTGCAATAGCTACAGGTTTTCGCGGCCGCGGTCGCCCGGATTTTCGGCGAGCGCCGGTGACTCGAATCAACGAACGGATCCGTGTGCCCCAGGTGCGCGTGATTGGTGATGATGGGGAACAGTTTGGGGTGATGGACACGCGTGAGGCGATTCGCGCCGCACGTGAGCGAGGAATGGATTTGGTCGAGGTTGCGCCAAATGCTGATCCGCCTGTTTGCAAGATCATTGACTTCGGAAAGTTTCAGTACGAACAGAAAAAGAAAGCAAACGAGGCGAAGAAGAAACAAGTCGTCATCACG
>DATISD010000025.1:0-5660 GCA_035469005.1 Pyrinomonadaceae bacterium
ATGGATTGTCCGATGCAGCACCTCTGGCGATTTTTCAGGACGAGCCGCCCCAGATACCATTCGCCGGGATATTGGCGCCGACCGATGCATGCCTGGGCGTGCCGGGTCGGCCGCAGAGCGCGTCCGGCCAAACGACAAGGACGATGGGAAATAGTCAGTCCCCGTTGCTTCTTTTTTTCATCGATGGCCTGGGCATAGGTACGCGCGGTCCGCACAATCCATTTGATGGATTGTCCGATGCAGCACCTCTGGCGATTTTTCAGGACGAGCCGCCCCAGATACCATTCGCCGGGGTATTGGCGCCGACCGATGCATGCCTGGGCGTGCCGGGTCGGCCGCAGAGCGCGTCCGGCCAAACGACAATCCTAACTGGTATCAACGCGCCCGCCGCGACGGGCGCACATAAACAAGGCTTTCCGAATCAACCGTTGCTCGATATTATTCGCGAACATTCGATCTTTCTTCAATTGAAAAAGAGCGGGGTCGATTTAATCACTTTCGCCAACACCTACACCCAACAATTCTTTGACCGCCGGCCGCGGTGGATTTCGGCAACAACCGCCGCAGTCGAAGCTGCCAATCTACGTTTTAATGTGGTCGAAGATCTCAAAGCCGGGCGGGCCGTCTTTCACGATTTCACTAATGCCCTCTTACGGGAACGGGGCGAGACCGTAAGTATCCGGAGTCCCGAAGAGGCCGCCTCTGTGCTCGCAAAAATAGTCGCGATGCACCGCTTCACGCTCTATGAATACTTCATCACCGATAAGGTCGGCCACACGCAGGACCACGAAGCCGCGCGAACACTGATTCCGACGCTCGCGAAACTGATTCGTTCATTGCTGGCGGAGATTAATTTAAATAACACCACCGTCATCATGACCAGCGATCACGGAAACCTTGAAGATCTTTCGGCGCGCAACCACACGCTTAACCTCGTACCCACGATAGTTTGGGGCCGGCATCGGCATTCGATTGCGGCGAGCATTCGCAGCCTCACGGATATCACGCCGGCAATAGTCGACGTCCTGGTGAAAGGAAGGATCGATGGACAGTCAGGCTAAGCCGGTTCAGTTCCAGCAAATGCCAGCAGTTGTCCAATCTTCGGAGGCCGTTCCGCGTTACTCGTATTACGCGCTTTCTGTCCTGACCCTGCTTAACTTCCTCAATTACATCGACCGCCAGGTGCTGCCGGCGGTGGCGCCGGCAATTCAAAGGGACCTCCGCCTTACGGACACTGAGATTGGAGCGATGGAGGCGGCCCTGCTGCTGTCTTTCACTGTGTTGGCGCCGGTCTTTGGATGGTTAGGCGACCGCTACTCTCGCGCACGACTAATGGCCGTCGCCGCAGTGATTTGGAGCATCGCCACGGGCCTGGCAGCCTGGGTGGACCGTTGGCCCATCCTGCCGCCGGCACTCAAACTCAATTTTCCGTTTTTTGGAGTGATTGCTCTTTCATCGGTAGCGTTGGGTCTTTGCGCGGTCCGTACAATGGTTGGCGTGGGCGAATCTTCTTACTCGACGATTACCCCAACCCTGATTGCCGATTACTTTCCGAAGAAAAAGCGCGCCACGGTATTGGGAGTTTTTCAGGCCGCCATACCGATGGGATTTGCCCTGGGATACGTGCTTGGGGCAGTCCTGGCGCACTACTTCGGTTGGCGCATCGCCTTCATGTTGGTCGGCGCTCCTGGCCTGATCATCGCGATTTTCGTCTGGCGGTTGCAGGAGCCCAAGCGAGGCGCGCGAGACCTTCCTGCTGAACACCCAGTCGATGATGAGGTTATCGAAGGCCCAGTCGCGGCGTCCTGGTGGCAAACCACGAAAAGGATCTTCTCGACACGTGATTGGCTCCTATCAACGGCGGGTTACAGCGCCCTGACCTTTGTTTTGGGCGCGTTTGCCACGTGGGCGACCTTGATGTTGGCCAGGGACAAACAAATGAGCGAGACTGTCGCTGCCGTCGCGCTGGGAGTTGTTACGCTGCTGGCCGGCGCGACGGGCACATTTGGCGGCGGTTGGATCGCTGATCGCATAGCTGCAAAGCGGCGTGACGGTTATTTTCTCGTCTGCGCCGTCAGCAGTCTGCTCGGAGTGGTGCCTGCGGCCATAGCTTTGATAACTCATCGACCTTTATTTTTTCTGCCGGCCATTTTTTTCGCGGTCGTGCTGTTGTTCGTCAACAATGCGCCGTTTCACGCGATCCTGGTTAATAGCGTTCCGCCCGCCATTCGCGCTTCAGCAGTAGCACTCAACATCGTCGTCATTCATGCCGGCGGTGATCTCATCTCGCGATTTGGAGTCGGTAAGCTGTCAGATTCTATCGCCGAAGGTAATGCGAGGTTAATAGCGGCATTTGCGCGTCTGCTCGGAATAGATCCCATGCGAGAGCACTTAACGGCCGCCTTACTGGTGGTGCCGGCCGGCCTGCTGGTTTCTGCTTTCTTTTTTTTCTGGGGGGCTCGTAAGTATTCCCGATCCGCGACTGGCGCCGGTGGCCAACCAGCTTGAAATCCCTACTTCTTGTCTTCCAGACATTTTGTCGAACAGAAGACGACTTCTGACCTTGAGGTCAGCGCCCGCGAAACCGGAATCCAAATCCCGCACGTCGCACAACGGACGAGCTTTTCCGCTCCGGGCTGACGCCCTGCCGGCGAACTACTCTTTTGAAACTGGCGAATAACGTCGACGATTTGGCTGAGGCTCTTGATGTAAGGACGCACTCTTCGGTAAAGCAGGAAGAGCAGCAAGGCAACCAGCGCAATAACTACAAGGTATTTCAAGGTGCTCTTCGCTCTGAGAGAGCTGCAGCGCGATTAGGATTGATCCCCACTGCGCTTACCTTCGCTCGGCGCGTAAGGCAAATCGTCGCGACGTCTGCGGGGAAAAGGATCGCCGGCTCGTCGACGCGTAGGTGAATTAGGCGCGCGCCGATCAATACTTCCCGGCGGTAGATTACGACCGTGAATTGCTTCGGTCAGAATCCGGGTAATCTCCTGAGATAAAGTGCGATGCTCGGCGGCTGCGCGACGGCGGAGGGACTCCTTTAGTTCACTGGGAACGTACGCGCCGATGAATACTCCCTTTCGATTGGCCATATCGTTTCGGGATCTCCTTGTGAAGGTTATTCAAGAAATCAGCAGTGCGAAGATCAGATGTTTTCGTCAGCACCGCCAGGTAAAGACCGTCCGCGGGAAACCCTGCATTTTGAGAGCAAGCCTGTAAGCCGAATTCTGTGCTCCGATTTCAGATTTGAAATTTCAGATCTGAGATCTCAAATCTGAAATCGAAGTGACGATCATTCCTCTAGCCCGTTCGTTGCCGAACGGATCAAGCGACCTACCCGAAGGCTTCGGGCGGGCAGCCCTGTTAGCGCCTTCCTATTTGGTCTTGCACCGCGAGGAGTTTGCCTGGCCGCGCATGTCGCCACGCGCGCCGGTGCGCTCTTACTCATTTCAAATCTGATCTCAAATTTGAAATTAGCCCTTGCGGGCCGCACCGTTTCACCCATCACCCCGAGTTTCGGAAGCGAGATCTCAGAATCCGAAGCACGGTCGGCTGGTCTATTCTCTGTTGCACTTGTCGTCGCCCAAGGAGTTCTTCATCTGAAATCTCAGATTTGAAATTTGAGATCCGAATTCACTCGGACGCCCCGCCGTTAGCGGGCTCGCTGCCCTTTGGTGTTCGGACTTTCCTCTCCCTCGATTATCGATCTCAGATCTCAATCTCGAAATCTGCCAATCAAAATCGAAGCAGCGACCGTCCGACTTGCTCTCATGCAAGGCAGGGCGATTATAACACGGTTGTTCAAAGGTCGCACCCATAGTTAAACCGGGAATTTCGCCGTTTTTCTGCCGTTTTCGAGATATCAGACGCCGGGCCGCTCAGGCAAAGTACTTCAAGCCGATCCTGAGGTGATTCAGGGCCGAAGGCGGTAGAGTAGAAACCAGAGCCCAGGTCATTGCAGCGTGAGACAATGCGAGGGCAACCAAATTGGGTTGCCGTTGATACACAAACGCCCATACCAGGCCGCCGACAAACGTGATGACCATTAGCCAGCGGTTCGGAAAATGAAGCACTGAAAAAATCAAGGCCGTCACTAAAACGCTCGCTGTTCCGCGACCCCAGATAACCTGCGCGCGTCTATTCATAAAACTCTGCAGGACATATTGCTGGAGAAAACCCCACCCGAATCCAAGTGCCAGTTGAAAAAGAATCAGTCGTTCGGCGTGCCAGCGAAAGAAATCAGGTCGCGAGCCGGATAACCATCCAATCAGCAGCGAGATGCCGGCAATAACAATCATCGGCAGCAATAATAGTTTCAGCGCCCGGAAAAAATTATCTAAGCGAAAACCTAAATCGCGAGCATTTTCTCCTCGTAGAACGTGGGAATAGATTATGAGAATAAATGCCAGCGCAATTGGTACGGCAACGATCAGCTTAGTTCGACCTGCTGCGGCCGAAAGAATCCATTCCGCAATCAAGGCTGATGAAGTAACAGACACGATTTCCCAGGCGCCGAGTGAACGGTCCGTAATCATGGCCGCTGCCTCTGGTGCATTGGTCGCTCCCGTTGGATTCACATTCCCGTTCCTTTCCTCTTTCAGTGTTATTCAGTGCGAAACCGATAAGGCTTCCCTATCAATTGCAGGGTTCTTCTTGCGCCGGAGCCATTTGAATGGACGGCATAAACGCGCGCTTCATGATTGCCAACCGGGAGCCGTGGCGTGCTAAAGACAAAACCATGCCAGTCATCTTCCGCGCGCTTTGCGTTATGGACGTCAGGCCTAAACTGATCGGCAATCGTTGCCGCCGCAAAGTGGTCGTCAACGAATAGCTGGACTTCAACGCGGGCGTACGGCCGAGATTCATCCACCACCCAACCGTTGACGGAAGCTTTATCAGCGGCGTCGAGGACCCCGCGGATATATGGGTTCGTAGTCGCGAAGAAGAACGCGACCGCAACCGAAGCGATCAAGAGCGCTTCAACAATTGATTTCGAGATTAGCAAATGGACCAGTCTGCCGCCAGATTTACTGTTCATGCTGGGTGGTTCCGTGAAGTTTACTAGGTGAAGTGGGAAGGGTCATGCGTTCGCGAAATGTTTTTTCTCCGGGAGCGCCGACTTCGCCACCAACGTAAAAGAACTTCTTTGCTGCCACTGGCACGCCGCTGATCTTGATAACATCGCCTGGCATTTTCGGGAGACACTAGGCTGTTTTTGCCGGCGGTGTCAGAAGTTCGCCGGCGAGGTGAATTCCTTCCTTCCCGGCGTCGCGGACACGCCGTGCAACTTCACTCAACGAGTTGTTGTCTGATTGATCGGCGAGCTTCAGGATCATGGGCAGGTTGACTCCGGTCACAACTTCGATTTGTTCGTTATCCAGGAACATTGAAGCTATGTCCGTAGGAGCGCCACCGAACATGTCCGTTAACAGCAGTACTCCCTGACCCTGCGAAACGCGAGCAATTGCCCGCGCGAGTTCTGCACGGGCGACATCGATGTCGTCATGCCAATCAATCGATGCCGGCGTAACATGCGGCATGGGGCCGACAATCATTTCAGCGGCTGCTATAAATTCGCTGGCCAGATGGCCGTGTGTAACGATCACTCCACCGATCGCTTTGCGAGGCTCGCCCTTCGACTTTTGCGCTTCAATGAC
>DATISD010000026.1:0-4003 GCA_035469005.1 Pyrinomonadaceae bacterium
TCGGCGGGCCTTCGCTCCGGATCGCCGTCGTGTATCCAAAATCGTTGGCTCAGTCGTTGCTGCGCTGAGCGTGTTGGTGATCGGCATGTTTATCTTCGTGGCGTTTGTCGCTTCGAGATGGCTGCCTCCCTCAACCGGCGCACCTCAGGTGGCACAGAAAGCTCCGGATTTTTCGCTTACCGACACGAATAACAAATCTGTGTCGCTCACCGAGTTATTATCTCAACCAATCAACGGTAAACCCGCAAAGGGTGCGCTCCTCATTTTCTATCGTGGCTATTGGTGACCGTCATGCAACTCCGAGTTGCGGAGTGTTCAACAGAATCTGGCGAAGTTCAGCGAAGTCGGAATTCGCCCGGTCGCGATTAGCGTCGATAGTCCTGAGGTGTCCCGCGATCTCTGTCAGAAATCCGGCTACACGTTTACTTTTCTTTCTGATCCAAAACTGGACGCGATTTCCCGATACGATTTGGTTCATAAAGGCCAGGGTGAAAATGGCCATGATATCGCGCGTCCCGCCGAGTTTCTGGTTGATTCTTCCGGCACAGTTCGTTGGCGCATGCTGACCGAGAATTACTGGGTGCGGGCACGACCCGAACTGGTACTGGAAGCCGCGCGGCTGCTTCCGTGAGAACCGCAATCGCACCGAAAACCGGGATTAAAAACTTCGAAGTAACCAACTGCCTAAGTTAGAATGCGCCTGCTTTCTGAGCCAGCCGGGCGTGGGTCGAATTGCTCAATCTGATCTGAACTAACTCCAGCGAGGTGAACTCATGAAACAGAAGAAATCGGTCTCCTTTATATGGATTGTTCTGTTTTTTGTGACTGGGCTTGTTCCTCTGACGGCGTTTGCTCAAGGCACGCCGGCTGATTACGAACGAGCCAACGGACTAAAAGCCAAATACGAAGCGGCTGCAATCGACATCGCCGGGCCGGCGACCTGGATCGGAAACACGCACCGTTTCTGGTATCGCAAATTATCTAAGGGTGCTTACGAGTATGTCGTCTTCGACGCTGACACGCTGCAGAAAAAGACGGCCTTCGATCATGCGAAGATCGCTGCTGCGCTTTCAAAGTTGCTGGCCACAACTGTGAAAGCCAACGATATGCAGTTGACGACTCTCAGGTTCGACAACACGGCGGCCGCATTTTTTGCCACGGTTGATGGCGCCGCGATTCGCTGTGTCGTGGCCGATTCCACTTGCACTAAGGTCGATCCTCCCGCACGCCCACGGCCGCAGGGTCCGGTCGTTTCGCCGGACGGCAGGTGGGAAGCCTCGATCAATAACTACAACGTACTCATTCGCGCGACCGGATCGCGCGAACCGGTAATTTTCAGCACCGACGGCTCGGAAGGGAACTACTACGAGCCCAGGACGATTACCTGGTCACCCAACTCGACTAAGCTGGCGGTCTATCGCATCAGGCCGGGTTATAAGCGCGAAGTTCATTACGTAGAATCCTCGCCCGAAGATCAGATTCAGCCTAAGTTCTCGTCGATCGTTTATGCCAAGCCCGGCGACGTGCTCGATCTCGAGCAGCCAGTGCTTTTCGACGTCGTCGTGAAAAAGCAAATCAACATCGACGATTCGCTCTTTCCAAATCCCTATGAATTGACGGATCCGGCCTGGCGCAAAGACAGCCGCGCTTTCTTTTTTGAATACAATCAACGGGGCCATCAGGTTTATCGGGTCATAGAAGTTGACGCAGTCACGGGCAAGCCTCGCGCCCTGATTTCTGATGAGCCGAAAACGTTTTTCAGCTACCGGCCGGCTAATGGAAATCTCGCTGATGCAGGCCGGCGCTACCGCTATGATGTTAACGATGGCCGAGAAGTAATCTGGATGTCAGAGCGCGACGGCTGGAGCCACCTCTATTTGTATGATGGCGCCACCGGCGCCGTTAAGAACCAGATCACCAGGGGCGAATGGGTCGTTCGCGGCGTGCAGCGCGTTGATGACGTAAAGCGACAGATATGGTTCAGCGCGGGCGGGATGTATCCCGGCAAAGATCCTTACTTTGCCTATTACTATCGAGTCAACTTTGATGGCTCAGGACTAATTCGATTGACCGACGTGGACGCCAATCACAACGGCGCGTATTCGTCGGATGGCCAGCTCTTTGTGGACAGCTATTCACGCCTCGATTTGCCGCCGGTTTTGGAGTTGCGAAAGACGGCAGAAAACTCAGTGCTGGCAACCGTCGAGAAAGGCGATATTACTGAGCTCGCAAAGACAACCTGGCGCGCGCCGGAGGTTTTTACCGCCAAGGGTCGCGACGGAAAGACTGATATTTGGGGCATCATCATTCGTCCCTCGAACTTCGATGCGTCAAAGACGTACCCGGTGATCGAAAACATCTACGCCGGCCCGCAGGGATCGTTCGTCCCTAAATCATTCCTCACCTATTCGTCGATGATGGCCCAGGCCGACATTGGCTTCATTGTCGTTCAAATCGACGGCATGGGCACCTCGAATCGTTCCAAAGCTTTTCACGACGTGGCCTGGAAAAATCTTGGCGACGCCGGCTTTCCGGATCGAATTCTTTGGCACAAGGCGGTGGCTGCGAAATACCCCTGGTACGACATCACGCGGGTTGGAATCTACGGCGGTTCAGCCGGTGGGCAGAATGCACTGGGCGGTTTGCTGTTTCATCCTGAGTTCTACAAAGCCGCAGTTTCATACGCCGGTTGTCACGACAATCGGATGGATAAAATCTGGTGGAATGAGCAATGGATGGGATGGCCGATCGGCCCGCAATACTCCGCGTCATCAAACGTCGACAATGCTTACCGGTTGCAGGGCAATCTTCTGCTGGTGGTTGGTGAGATGGACACGAATGTAGATCCTTCATCGACGATGCAGGTGGTCCATCAACTCATAAAACACAACAAGGATTTTGATCTGCTCGTTGTGCCTGGGGCAAACCATCCTGCGGCGCGCGGCGATCGGTATGCGGCCTACGGTGATCACAAGCGGTACGATTTCTTTGTGCGGTATTTGCTGGGGGTGAGGCCGCCGGCTTGGAACGCTGCGTCGACAAACGCGACCAACTGATGGAATCTGACTTAAAGCACGTACGAGTGTCAAAAGTTGAAGGGGGGCGACTTATACTGGGAGCGCGGACGCCCTCGTCCGCACACGCGTGCGCAGCACGCGCAAGTCTGAAGAAAAATGGAGCCGGAATGATTGTTCGCGCTGCGCGCTCATTGCGGGCGAGGGCGCCCGCGCTCCCAGTGTTAAGCGTCCTCATTCACCTTGGAATGAGTTTTTGGGCACAGCCCTCCGCAGTTTTTTCGCAATGTTATGGGACCGACGTAGAAGTTTTTGCAGCGGAAAGATGGAAACCGTTACTGAATCCTTCATGTGTGAGATCGAAAAGCAGCGGCCGGTCGGGCTTTTTCTTCCTGATCTATATCAGCAGCGGCGGTGACCTCCGGACGAACGAGATCGGCTTTATTGGCTCGGTCAGGCCGAGCGTATTTATCCAGGCCGAATCCCAGAAATATTGTCGCGGCGATGATTGCTGAAGAGAAATAATAAGGCGACGAGACGCCCAGCGAATCGAACGCCCAGCCATAGAACAATGGCGCGATGATGCGAGCAACGCCGCCGTAGGTTTGCTGCATGCCCATGTAGAGGCCACGCTCGCGCGGATTGATGACGCGTGACAGTAACGCCGTGACGCAGGGAAATGTGAATGCCGTACCGAGGGGAATCAGGGCGACAGCAATCGCCAGCATTCCCAGGTTGGTTGACAGAGGCATTCCGACCACGCCGAATGAGAGCAAAATCAAACCCAGCCGCGAGAGCTTTGCTTCGCCCAGCCAATCAACCATCCGGCCGAGCAGCAACACACGCGCGAAAACGGAAATCGCCCCCGTGTACATGAAGAAATAACCGATTGTCAGCTCAGTCACCTGAAAGCGCGCGTTCAAAAACAGCGCGAGCACTGAGAAGCTGCCCTGAAACGCGCCGATCGCGATCGCGTAAATCCAGATCAG
>DATISD010000027.1:0-2770 GCA_035469005.1 Pyrinomonadaceae bacterium
TGGCGATGTCAACCCGGGTGGCAAGTTGCCGGTTACTTTCCCGCGGACAGTGGGCCAGGAGCCCCTCTACTACAATCACATGAACACCGGGAGGCCGCCGGATGTCAACAATAAGTACACGTCGAAATATCTTGATGTGAGTTGGACGCCGCTATTTCCGTTTGGATACGGATTGAGCTATACGCAGTTTCGGTTATCGAATTTGCAGACCAGCGCTCAGCGCATCCGTCCAGACGGTCGACTTACGGTCAGCGTCGAAGTTGAGAACACGGGTCGGCGCACAGGCGATGAAGTGGTCCAACTCTACATCAGAGACGTCGCCGCCAGCGTGACGCGTCCGGTTAAGGAACTGAAGGGCTTTCAGCGTGTTGCTTTGCGGCCCGGAGAGAAGCGGCGGCTGGAATTTACACTTACGCCCGAACTCCTGGGCTTTTACAATCGCGAAATGCGCTTCGTGGTTGAGCCTGGCGAGTTTAAAGTAATGGTCGGCAAGAGTTCCGCCGACGAACGCGAATTATCAACAAGTTTTGACGTTGTGAAGTAGACCCTCGATTCAATGTGCCGTTCAGACAGAGGAGTTGCACGGTTCTCACGGCAGGCGTTCGTCTTATTACTTCTCACTTTTACCTTTATCGTTCAGATCAGTCCGCCGGTTTGCGCGCTTGCGCCTCAGCGCAATCCGCGGAAATCGTTTTCGGCGCGTGATGAAGCCTTTCTCGAAGACCTCGAGCGCCGCTCGTTTCAATATTTTTGGGAGCAGGCCGGGGCCGGCACAGGTTTGGTGCTCGATCGCACGCGCACCGATGGCGCTCCCGCCGATGAAGCTCATCGGACCGTGGCGAGCATTGCGGCTACCGGCTTTGGGTTGACCGCGCTTTGCATCGCTGCGGAGCGCGGGTGGGTCAGGCGCGATGATGCGCGTGAGCGAATCCGGACGACCCTCCGTTTTTTCGCTGAACGGGCTTTGCAGGAGCACGGCTGGTTCTATCATTGGTTGGACGTGAACACTGGCGAGAGAAAGTGGAAGAGCGAGGTCTCGTCAATCGACACGGCGTTGTTGATCGCCGGAGCACTGACCGCGCGGCAGTATTTTCGTGAGGATGCGGAAATTAATCGTCTGTCGACGGCGATCTATGAACGCATCGATTTTCCCTGGATGCTCAATGGCGACCCGACACTGTTGTCGATGGGCTGGCGTCCGGAAACCGGATTCATCAACGCGCGTTGGAATGAGTACAGCGAGCATCCGATGCTTTATTTGATGGCAATCGGATCGCCGACGCATCCGATAACACCCGCAGCCTGGTACGCGTGGAAACGCAACTGGAATCATTACGCCGGCTACAGTTATCTCGGCGCGACGCCGCTCTTCACTTATCAGTATTCGCATGCCTGGGTCGATTTTCGCGATCGCCGCGAAACGAAGGGAGAGCACGTCGACTACTTTGAAAATTCAGTTAGGGCCACGCTGGCCCATCGTGAATTCTGTATTGATCTGTCGAAAGAGTTTCCCGGTTACGGACCAAATGTTTGGGGCATCAGCGCCTCAGATAGTGCCAAAGGATATGTCGCGTGGGGTGGGCCACCGCGCGATCCGGCAATCGATGGTACCGTGGTACCTTATGCTGCGGCCGGTTCGTTGATGTTCACCCCGCAGCTATCTATTGCTGCATTGAGAACGATGCGCGAAAAATATGGCCAACTCATTTATGGCAAATACGGTTTTGCGGACGCGTTCAATCCGGGCACCGGCTGGGTTGATCGCGACGTGATTGGAATCGACCTCGGCATCACGTTGTTGGCTGCCGAGAATGCGAGAAGCGGAAGTGTCTGGGGCTGGTTCATGAGGAATTCAGAAATTACCAGAGCCATGGACCTGGCCGGGTTGCATAAATATCGCAAGGTCAGGCGCCACAGACCTGCGCGATTACGGAAGGCTGCGTGAGAACCAGGATTTTCCTTTTCCATGGTTACGCCGGCATCGCCACCATTATTGCCGGCGAAGGACTATTGTTCAGCGGAAATCAATTCATTGGTCATTGGTTCACCCCGATTGTCTGGACCGGATACATACTCTTTATCGATGCGCTGGTTTTTAAGATTAGAGGCCGATCTCTGCTGGTGACTAACCGGCTGGAGTTTCTCGTTATCGCGATTGTTTCGATTGCCGTGTGGTGGCTATTCGAGTTCTACAACGCGCCGCGCTTCTGGAAGTCAGATCTGGAACTTTGGTGGCACTATCATAATCTCGAGCCAAATTTGATGCTGCGGCGAGTCGGTTATGATTGGGCGTTCGCGACTATCTTTCCGCTGCTGTTCATTACCGCAGAGTTGTTTACTGTTACGGTTTTCAAGCGATCGAATGCAGGCATGCGGATTAAGTTTTCCAGGCCTCTCCTGATCGTCTTCATAATCCTGGGAGTTGTCGGAGTAATCTGGCCGCTGATTTATCCTTCGGCGTGGCTGGCGCCGGTAATCTGGCTTTCGTTCATTTTTCTTATTGATCCAATCAACGCGCGGCGTGGCTGGCCTTCGATTACCGGTGACCTCGCGCGCGGCGATTGGCGGCGACTGTGGTCATTGTTGGCGGCGGGTTTGGGGTGCGGTTTTTTGTGGGAGTTTTTCAACTACTGGGCCATTTCGAAATGGACTTACACCGTTCCCTATCTCGGCAACGTCAAGATCTTCGAGATGCCCGTGCTCGGCTTCCTGGGCTTTCCGCCGTTTGCGGTTGAGTGCTGGGTGATCTATATCTTTGTGAGATCGTTGC
>DATISD010000028.1:0-3959 GCA_035469005.1 Pyrinomonadaceae bacterium
GGTTGTGCCATTGCGAATCCGAATCACGAAGACTCTCTCGGTCGTGGTGGCAATCGCGGATGGCGGAACAAATAAAGATGGCCCGGGCCGGGTGGCGGGCCAAACTACTTCGGGAAACATTCCCGGAGCTAACCGCGCGGAATCATTAATCACGTCCAGTTCTACTGGCATCGTTCGCGTCTTCTCATCGAGCGCCTGGCTAATGCGCTGCACCACGCCAAAAAAGTTCTCGCCGGGAAAAGCCGGAACTGTGAAGTTGATTCGCGTGCCCGAGGCTACGCCGGACACATCTGCTTCAGGAACCGACACGACCAGCCGTAATCGCGAAATCTGTTGCAGCCGCAGCATGGGAGCGGATGACGCACCGGTCGATGGCCCGGCAAGACTGCCCTTATCCACGTTTCGCTCGGTCACCACGCCATCAAAGGGTGCGGTGATGCGGAGGTACGATTCGATGTCTCGCACTGAATTGGCAGCTTCGCGGGTGGCTCTTTCGTTTTGCACCTGTGATTGAACGACGGCCCTGGCGGCTTTCTCGTTCTCTTCAAGGGCGCGGATGCGTGCTTTGTCGCCTTCGACTACACCGCGCGCCACGTCAACATCATTTTCAGCCACGACACCTGGTGTCGCTGATGCTGATTTCAAACGCCTGTAGGTGCCTTCATCAACGGTCAACTTTGCTTCGGCCTCAGCCCGTTGCTCGCGGACGCTTTGTACTCTTGATTCCATTTCCAGTCGTTGTTGTTGGGCGGCGCGAACTCTCGCTTCGGCTTCGCTCGTGTGAGAAGTAAGCTCGGGTGCACTCATGCGAACGAGCAACTGTCCGCGCTTTACCACCGAACCTCGATCGACGTTGATCGATTCAACGAAGCCCTGCAGCTTTGGATAGATGGCGACGTTTTGATAGGCGCGCAATTCACCGGGCAGACGCAGCTCTTTGTTGACGGTTTGAGAAATGACATAAGTCGTGATCACGGTTGGCAGTGCGGCCTTTTCGGCTGGAGCTTTCGCGGCTTGATTCGCTCTTAACGATCTTATGAGAAGCCACGCCAGAGTTACGACCACTACGAGAGCAGCGATCGTAATCAACCATATCAGTTTGCGGTTAATCCTCGCGGCCGACGCGTGCGTCTTTTCTGGTCTTACTGAGTCGTCTTCGGCTGGGACGTTTGGCATTTCTGATCTCTCCGAACAGTTCAAACAATATCCGGCCCCTGATTGCGATTTAGATCGGGATCGATTTCATCGTCCGGGTGCACCGACACCGATACTCGACTCGCTCGACGCTGAACCATGGCGAACGTCAATGGCAGAATCGTCAACACCGCGATGGTTGAGGCTGCCAGCCCACCAATCACGCTGCGTCCCAAAGGCGCCGTCTGTTCTCCGCCTTCACCGATTGCCAGGGCGATGGGAATCATGCCGGCGATCATCGCCAGGCTGGTCATCAGAATTGGTCGCAAACGACTGTTCGCTGCCGACAGTGCAGCCTCGTTCGGATTCAGGCCCTGGCGGCGCGCGCTCTCGGCGAACGTAACCAGCAGGATTGCGTTGGCGACTGAGACCCCAATGGCCATGATGGCTCCCATGAATGATTGGACGTTTAGCGTGGTCCGGGTCACCCAAAGCGAGATGCACACCCCTGCCAGGACCGCAGGAATGGTCGAAAGGACCACCAAAGCCACGCGCGGGGATTGAAAGAACGCGGTCAGAAGTAAGACGATGGCGACGATGGCGATCAGCAATCCGAGTTGCAATCCCAAACGGGTGGCCTCCATCTGCGGCACCTGTCCGCGCACATCTATGCGGGAAGCCTTGGGCGCTTCTCCCGCTCTCTTAATCGCCGCATCCACCGCACTGGCTGCCCGGCCTAAATCACCTCCTTCGACGTTGGCGGTGATTGTGATCATGCGCTGTTGATTGTAGCGATCGTATTCGCCGACCATCGTGCCGTAACCTACCTGGGCCACATCGCCGACGAGCGGACGTGGCGCGCCGCTGGGCATTGCGGGGACGCTCTCGACATCCTCGATTGATTTCATTTCCGATTGCGGAACTTCGACCTGAACCTGATAGGCGTTGCCAGAGACCGGATCGCGCCAGTAGTTTGGTTGGGTGAAGCGACTGGACGAAGTTGCGCCAACGAGTGAGCGGGCAACCTGGTCGACGGTAACTCCGAGCTGGCCGGCCCGTTCGCGGTCGATATTGATATCCACGGTTGGATAATCAAGCGGCTGCCCGAATTGCACATCACGTAACGATGGAATCTTATTCATTTCATCGCGGACCTTCTGAGCATACGCACGATTGCTGGCGAGATTCGATCCGCTGATGGCCACCTCGATCGGAGTTGCCGATCCGAAATTCATGATCTGACTGACGATGTCTGCGGCTTCGAATGACAACTCAGTTCCCGGCAAGGCCGCAGCCAGCTTCTGGCGCAGACGTTCCCTCAATTCGGTGACGCGCACTCCCGAGCCATGCTTCAGAGCAATCTGCAGGACTGCTTCCTGCGGGCCACTGGACCATTGATGAATCGTATTTACGGGAAAGGCGGGAGGCTGCACCCCGACATAGCCAACGGTGATGTCGACATTTTTCGGGCCGGCTTCGACGCTGATTACGTCGAGCGCCTTGAGCGCAATTTCTTCGGTGCGTTCGATGCGGGTGCCGGTGGGAGCGCGCAAACGCAATTTGACCAGGCCGGCATCAACCGAGGGAAAAATGTCACTGCCGAGATTGCGACCGACAAAGATCAAAATCACGAAGGCCAATAATGCATAGATGGTAAGCACCGTCCAGCGAAAGCGCAGGAGTCCCTCCAACCACGTCGCATAACGCACCCTCGCCCTGTCAAAGAAAGACTCCCCGTCGAAGTCCGCATGGCCTTTCTTCAACAGCCAAATCGATAAGATCGGCACCAGCGTGCTCGATAAGATATAGGACGCAACCATTGAGAAGCCGATGGCCAGCGATAATGGGATAAAAAGCGAGCGCGTGACGCCCACCATGAAAAACGATGGGGCAAAGACAGCCAGAATCGAAAGCATCGCGAGCAGACGCGGCGTGATCGTTTCGCGGGTGGCGATCAAAACTGCGCGGGCCAGCGGCTCGCGCCGCGCCAGATGCGCGTGAATGTTTTCGATCTCGACCGTTGCCTCGTCGATCAAAATACCGACCGCCAACGCTAAGCCGCCGAGCGTCATGATGTTAATCGTTTGCCCGCTCAACCAAATCGCAACGACAGCGGACAGCAGGGCCACGGGAATAGTGATCACGACAATCAAGGCGCTGCGCAGATCTCGCAGAAACAGGAAGACCATTAGTCCGGTTAGCAAGGCGCCGAGAGACCCTTCGATCACCAATCCTTTGATGGCATTCTTAACGTAACCTGATTGATCAAGTTCGAAACTAATCTTGATATCGTCAGGAACCAGCGCCTGCATGCGCGGCAGTTCGGATTTGACGCGATTGACCACTTCGAGCGTTGAAGCATCTGCCCGTTTCGTCACGGGAATGTAAACCGTGCGACGGCCATTCACGAGACCGTAGCCAGTCAGGATGTCGCTGCCATTTTCGACCGAACCGATATCACGAATATAAACAGTTGGACCACTGCCAACTCGGATGGGAATGTTAGCCAGTTCACTGATCTGCGGAACAATCGAATTGACGGCGGCGATGCGATTCAAGTCGCCGATGCGTACATTGCCCGCCGGCAGGATTGCGTTGCCGGTGGCGATCGCTTTCGCCACTTCTTCCGGCGACATGTTGTATGAGCGAAGTTTTTCAGGATCTGCGTGAATGAGGATCGTTCGCACATTGCCGCCGAATGGTGGCGGGGCAGAGACGCCGGGCAAGGTCGAGAAGACGGGGCGAACTTTGAAGAGCGCCAGATCCTGAATCTCAGCATTGCTTTTGGTGTCGCTCGTGAAAACCAGTTGGCCCACTGGCACGCT
>DATISD010000029.1:0-7168 GCA_035469005.1 Pyrinomonadaceae bacterium
ATTAATCACATCTTCAGGAATTCGTAAGCTGATCGTCGTCATTGGCCGATCTTTCCTTAACCGCCCTTTTAACTTATTGGTTTTCATAAATCTGTCTCTCCTCTTTTTCCACGGGCCTGGCCGACAAGAGCCGAATGACTTCGTCGCGCTCCACAAATACAACATAGAGCAAGCGCCAATTCTCGGTCATCCCGATTACGGCTTCTCGCGACTCGCCCTCAATAACGCCGGCGTCGACTACGCGAAGGAAAGGATCAAAGAAGACTTCACAGGCAATCCGAAACGAAACTTTGTGCTTGCGGAGATTTGTCTTAGACTTCCTTTCATCCCATTCAAACTTGATTTTGTGCAACGTGTAGCTGACATTCACTAAATCGAAGATAACATTGAATGTATATACGACGTCAATACGTAAAAACATAGAACGATGCTTTTTCCAATCGGCGACGACAACACCGGGCGCACCACCACGCCAATCGTTAACTACGTGCTGATCGTAATTAACATTCTGGTATTCGTTTTCCTCCAGGGGCTCGGCAGCAACGAAAAACTCACCTACGCCTATTCAACCGTCCCGGGCGAAATCATCACGGGAAAAGACATCGTCACGCGGCCCGTCGTGGTCCAGAACTTCACGGGCCAACGCATGGAGATGCCCGGGTTGCAGCCGACTCCGATCCCCGTTTATCTCACGCTGATAACTTCCATGTTTATGCATGGCGGCATCGCTCACATCTTCGGGAACATGCTGTTTCTTTGGATTTTTGGCGACAACATCGAAGATCGTCTCGGGCACATACGGTATCTTATCTTCTATCTCGTCTGCGGAGTCCTGGCGGGACTCGCGCACGTGTTCGTTACGGCCGTAACTGCTTCCGATTCATCAAGTCTGTTAGTGCCAAGCCTGGGCGCCTCGGGCGCCATTTCAGGAGTGCTGGGAGGTTACCTGCTGCTGTTTCCCACCAACCGCGTGATTGTGATTATTTCCTGGTTCGTCACCCCGGTGCCGGCCTTTGTTGCGATCGGGCTCTGGTTCGTGTTTCAGTTGATTAGCGGGCTGGGAATGTTGGGCAGCGGCTCAAAGGCCGGCGGGGTCGCCTATGGTGCACATATAGGCGGATTCGTCGCCGGGCTGTTGTTAATAAAGGTATTTGGGATCGGAAGGCGCCCGCCGGATCGATATTACGAACGTGAATTCTAAGATGAGTACGACGGTACGCACGCCTCTGGCGTGCCGTTGCAAACTGGTAACGCTTTGAGCACGCCAGAGGCGTGCGTACCGCTATGACGCTCCAACCGCCGAATCAGCAAGGGCTCGACATCTGTCCGACGCCCCGCGCAGAGATGGACCTCTATCCTCTCGACACATTCCCTTATGAATTTCCCGGCAAAGAGATCAAAATCAATTTCGAGATTCCCGAGTTTACTTGCGTCTGTCCGTTTTCGGACTTTCCGGATTTTGCCACGATCAGACTCGAATACGTGCCCAATGAACGTTGCGTCGAATTGAAGAGTCTAAAGCTTTACATCAACTCGTTTCGCAACGTGAAGGTCTTTCATGAGCACGTCATCAACATGATTCTCGAAGATTTTGTGAACGCGTGCGATCCTTTAAGCGTAGAGCTTGAAGGTGACTTCAACGTGCGGGGAAACATCAAGACGACCGTGCGTGCGAGCTACAAAAAGCAGTAGATCCAGATGATTACGGTAGTTGGACTTTTGTTAGTGCTTGTCGTCCTGTTCGGCGTCTTTCTTTTCTTCGCCCGCCGGATTCTCCGCTTAGCATTGAAACTCGCATTTGTTGGGGCTATCGTCTTTTCGTTGTTTGCCGGGGCCATGCTTGGCTGGTGGCGCGGCTGGTTCAGCCAGTCATCAACGGCAGACCGCACCACAGTCAATTCAAACCAGCGCGCGAATTCCAATCGTCGTCATCAGTGAGACAGCGTTCCTCATCCTGGAAACAAGCAGATTAGTTAAGACAACTCAAGCGACTGAAATTCAAATGACAATGCAAATCGAACGATGGAGCGAGTCGTCGCTCCCGGATGTTGAAGTTTTAAAGACTCGCCTGCGCGATGAAGGCTACAGCGTATTTCAATGGCGCGACGCGCCCGGCACCAAGTATGGCCCGCACGCTCACGCCGAAGATCAATCGCATTGGGTTTTGAGTGGGGAATTGGGGCTTCGGGTCGGACACGAGACATACATTTTGCGCGCGGGCGATCGAGATTTTCTTCCGGCCAATACAATGCACTCAGCGTTTGTTCCGGGTGATGAGGCGGTTACCTATCTGATCGGCGCGAAGCATTAATGTAACGCAGACTGTCTAGTCTGCGTGCTGACGAAGAGTGCGCAGACTAGACAGTCTGCGCTACAAGCACCTGTGCTAAATTCTCTCCTGAATGAACACGCAGTACGAGCTAATCAAAACGGCGGATGAATTGCGCCGCGCGGTCGATGAACTTTCAAGCCGGCCGGCAATCGGTCTCGACACCGAAACCACTGATCTCGATCCTTATCTCGCGCGTTTGCGTCTGATTCAACTGGCGACTTCGGACGGGGTTTTCGTCGTTGATTTGAATCATTTTTCAAAAGACGCGCTCAAACACAGCGAGGCCCTCGCGCCCTTGCGGCAACTGCTCGGCGCGCCGCGTCCGATCAAAATCGCGCACAACGCCAAGTTCGACGCGAAGTTCCTCAAGCACAATCTCGGCGTGGATGTCGTCGGCTTGTTCGACACGTTACTGGCGAGCCAGCTCGTGTCGGCCGGGGACATAGAGGAACGCCACGGCCTGGAAGCAATTGCCGGACGTTATCTCAATGAAGCGGTCGATAAGAGCGAGCGACTGAGCAATTGGGAATTCGAATTGTCCGAAGCTCAACTGCAGTACGCTGCTCGCGACGCCGCCGTGTTAATTCCGCTGCGCGACAAGTTGATCGACAGAATCAAATCGAACGGTTTGATTCAATGCGCGCAGTTGGAATTCGAGTGCGTGATGCCGGTCGTGGATTTGGAGCTGGCTGGCTTCTACATGGACAAGACGCGTTGGCTCGAACAACTTGGCATTGTTGAAGAGAAGCGTGCCGAACTGGCGAACGAATTGCAGGAAATGCTCGGTGAGGGCGTGGCCCAGGCGTCTTTGTTCGGACCGCCGCGCGCAAATATTAATCTTGATTCGCAACAGCAGGTGACCGAAGCAATGAACCGCCTGGGCATTCCGCTTCCTGATTCCACGCGCAATTGGAAGCTGCAACCGCTGGCGGCCCAGTATCCCGTTGTGGCGAAATTGCTCGAGTACCGCACGATGCAGAAAGCTCTGACCAGCTATGGCCAGAACATGATCGAGTTCATCAATCCGAAGACTGGCCGTCTGCATGCGGACTTTCGTCAAATCGGGGCGCCTACCGGACGCTTTGCCTGCACCAATCCAAACATTCAACAGGTGCCCCATGCGGTTGAATACCGGCGCTGCTTCATGGGCCATCCCGAAGGACGCCGGCTGGTCATCGCCGACTACTCACAGATTGAATTGCGGATTCTGGCAGAGTTCTCAGGCGATCCGGTTTTTATAGACGCGTTCCGATCGGGCGCGGACTTGCACCGCGTAACCGCGGCCCAGGTCTTCGGCGTGTCGCAGGACCAGGTAACCAAAGAGCAACGCGATTTCGCAAAGCGTCTGAATTTTGGTGTGGTTTACGGCATCGGCGCGCAGCGGTTTTCAATGATGACTGGATTGGGGGTTTCGGAAGCTGAAGACGTTTTGCGTCGTTACTTTGCCACCTATCGAGGCCTGGACCGCTACCTGCGCGAATCGGCCAATCGCGCCGTGAGCGAAAAGCAGGCGCGGACTGGTTCGGGGCGTCTGGTCAAATTTAATTACGATCCATCAGATCGGCAGCAGGTCTCGATGACTCAGCGAAATGGCAAGAACGCGCCGATTCAGGGTACCAGCGCGGATATTCTGAAGCGCGCCCTCCGGCTTTTGAACGATGAATTGCGGCAGACTTCAGCAAACATTGTGAACATCATTCACGACGAAATCGTTGTCGAGGTTGACGAGGATGAAGCACCCGGCGTGGCGCAAACAGTTGAGCGGGCAATGTGCGCGGCCGGCGAGGAGTACTTGCAAACCGTACCGGTGAAGGTTGAATCGCAGATTGCCTGTGATTGGACGAAATAGTCAGAACCGCTTGCGGTAGCGGGCGGTTGGCCCGATGAAAAGTGAGCGTAATTAACAGAACGAAAGAGTCATCAAAATCGCGTCTTCAACCGGCGCGCGATAGTAGTTTCGACGGCGTCCCGTCGCACGAAAACCGCAACGAACGTAAAGTCTTTGTGCAACTTCGTTTCCCGCGCGAACCTCCAGGTGCGCGATGATCGCTCCGTAACCTCGAGCGACCCTCAAAGTGTTCTCCAGCAGCCTCGATCCGATGCGATTGCGGTGGAATTCGGGTCGCACGGCAACGTTGTTAACGTGCAACTCGCCGGCGATTAGACGCCCCACGATAAAACCGGCAACTTCAAATCCGTAAAGCGAAGCATCAACCCTCGCCACCATCATGATCGTGTCCTGGGTCGATTCCAGTTCTTTGTGATAAGCGTCCCAGCCCCAGTGGCTCAGCTGGCTCAATTCTTCGATCTGGCAGACCTCGAGCAGGTCATGCTCCGTCATCGCTTCGATCGAAACCTCGGGCTCAGATCTTATCGCCGGGCTTTCTCTTGCTGCCATCGTTCGTTGATTTCCGCGTCCGACGCTCTTACGTAAACTGCATGCAGCTCCTCTGCGCTCGAGGACTTCCCTTCTTCATACTCTTTGAGGGCGAGGACCGCCACCGCCTTCGCCAGATGGTCGGTCTGTTCAATAATCTTCCATCCCGAATCGTTCGCCCCGGATCCGTTAACCGAAAAGCCCTTGTCCGTGGCCCACGCTGTCAACAATTCAATCTGTTGATGTGCGCCGTCGCCGGCCCAGGCCAGACTCTCAAGTTCTCCATACTTTTCCAGCAGTGCTCGGGGACTCAGGTGCGCCGCGGTATCGATCGCTTCGACGCTTCCCTTCCCGGTCGAAAAGCGCTGTGCGAATACTTCGCCACGACCTGCCGGCAGCAATGAAATGACATCACCGTTGATCCTCGACGCGTGGGCAATCGCAGCCAGCGTCGAGATGCCCACAACCTTACGGCCGGTGCAATTTGCCAGAGCCTTGACTGTAGCCAACCCGATGCGCAAGCCGGTGAAACTCCCGGGCCCGACGGCAGCCGCAAACAAATCGATGTCGGAAAGGTTTGCGCCGGCGTCTTTCAAAACCTGTTCGATTAATTCGATCAGATTCGCCGAATGCGACACCGCCGCGTCGCCAACTTGCGACGCCAGAACGTTCCCGCCTTTCGCGACCGCTACGCTTCCCGCGCGCGTCGCTGTTTCAATTGCCAGAATCAAGGGCTCGCGGTTATCTTGCTTACCATTCATTTAGAGTACTCTCTGGTAAAAACTCTTGAGGAAGAATCTCACCACGGAGACGCAGAGAACTCACAGAGCCACAGAGAAATTCGAAATTAGGACACCAGTACAAATCTTCTTCGTTTGACACAAACCGCCTGGGCGGCAATGATCATAAAACACAACTGCACATCATGCGAATTGGAATCTTAACCGCCGGAGGCGATTGCCCAGGTCTGAACGCAGCCATTCGCGCTGTCGTTCGTTGCGCCGATTCAGACGGCGTAGAAGTGCTGGGAATCCGTAACGGTTGGCTCGGTCTTTTCGAAAACGAAATCTTCCCTCTGACGCGCGAGACCGTCATAGGCATCCTGCCGCGCGGAGGCACGATTCTCGGCACCTCGCGGTTTAATCCCCTCAAGGATCCCGACTGTTTTTCGCGTATTCGGGAAAACTGGGAAATGCATAAACTTGCGGGATTGATTGTGGTCGGCGGCGAAGGCTCTCTGTCGGCTGCTCGCGACCTGTGGCGGGATCATCAATTCAATTTAGTTGGAATCCCAAAGACGATCGATAACGATGTGTGCGGCACCGATTTTACTTTCGGGTTCGACACTGCGGTTTCGATTGTCACGGACGCGATCGATCGCCTGCACTCAACGGCCGAGTCGCATCACCGGGTAATGGTTGTCGAAGTCATGGGCCGTCACACCGGCTGGATTGCTGCTTACGGCGGAATCGCCGGGGGCGCCGATGTGGTGCTGGTTCCTGAACATCCATTCCGCATATCGCGTGTCTGCGAGTTGTTGCAGCAGCGCGTGAAACATGGGCGCCCGTTCTCGATCGTAGTCGTCGCCGAAGATGCGCACCCGCATCCCGATGAAGCATTTCTGTCTGAGGAGCAATCCACCGCCATCTATCGACATAACCGCCTGGGTGGAATTGGTGAAGCGCTGGCCGCAGAAATCGAGCATTGCACCGGCTTGCAAACACGTGTGACCAAGCTGGGTTATGTGCAGCGCGGTGGATCTCCGACCGCATTCGATCGCATCCTCGCGACTCGCTTTGGTATCAAGGCCTTTGAGCTGGTGAAGGCCGGACAGTGGGGCGAGATGGCTGCGCTGCGTGGCAACCGAATCGTCAGCGTGCCACTGATCGAAGCCGTCGGATCGTTGAAGCGCCTCGACGAAGAAATCTATCGAGTGGCTGAGGTCTTCTTCGGCTGATTTCGGGGCATCCTTCCGGCATTTTGCCGTGAGCGCGATCCTCTACTAGAGCGCCGACGCCCACCTACTGGGAGCGCGGACGTCCTCGTCCGCAATTGAGCGCGCAGCGCGAACTGTAGCGCAAACCGTTAGCTTGCGCTTTTTCTGGGTACGCGAACGTCTTGTCTACTGAGCTCGCGGACGTTTTAGTCCGCATTGAGCGCCAAGTAACACGCGCAAGATGCGCGTGATCTTACGGGCGAGACGCCCGTGCTACCGGGTTCCCTCGTCCCTCCTTGCAACATTTTTTCCTTGCATCGCTTCGTATAATTCAAGGATGACTACCACTCTCCCAGTCGAAGCCAGCAAACACATCGGTGTAAAACCCAGGCTGCTGGATGAAGCGCGCGCCGTGGCGCGCATGCGCCACCTCAGCATTCGCACCGAACAAGCCTACGTCCAGTGGATTCGGCGCTTCATTCGGTTTCATCAAAAGTGTCATCCTCGCGAAATGGGTGAAGCC
>DATISD010000030.1:0-4126 GCA_035469005.1 Pyrinomonadaceae bacterium
GTCGTCGGTGATTAAGTTGCCGAGGAATGTCAGGGGTGAAAGCGCCGAGTGCAGATCGTTTGCGTCAGTCATGGGTGAATATATTGAGGTGAAGCAGAGCGAATGTCGATGGGCCTAAGACAATTAACCACAGCGGACACAGAGAAGATATTGACTGGAGCGCAACCGTCCGGGTTGCCGCCAGGGGTTAGCCCCCGCGATTGCAAGCGAGGACGCTGCGCTCCAGTCCAGTTATGGCCGCCAGTGTCAGGAACGCGCAGTTTCGATTTCGCTCCGCAGGGGTGACATATTTAACTCGCTTCGTCCACAGGACCAATTTTGGGCAATTCCGCCTCAAGCAGAGCCCACGCTGGCATCGCGGAAAATCACTCACCGAAATTCTCCGATTGCGGACTATTGCGCAAAATGCCGCCCCAGCTAGTTGAAAAATCCGTCTCTGCGCGAAGCACGGAGTTTGCTTAAAGGGCGTGGGCTGCACCTGTATTTGCCGCACACCTGACTGACCTCCGTGAGCTGCAAGAGGTTTCCTGATAGCAGCCCAGTTTGCCTATAATGCGGTCGCGATGGCGGCGACCGGAAAGAAGGAAAAGGATCTGAAGACCCAACAGGAGAAAATTCTCGTCGTTGACGATGAGAAAATGATTCGCTGGTCGCTGGGCGAGGCGTTGCGCGGCTGGGGATTTGAACCCATCGAAGCTGCGACTGCCGGCACCGCGCTGGCTGCTTTTGAAGCAGACCCGCCGGCCGCGGTTTTACTCGACATCAACCTGCCGGACGGCTCGGGACTGGACGTGCTGCGCAAGGTGCGACAACGCGAGCCGGAAGCGGTGATCATCATGATCACGGCCAACGTTCTGGTTGACGAGACGATCGCGGCTTTGCGTGGCGGCGCTTACGATTTCATCGGTAAGCCAATCAACCTGGAAGAGCTTCACGTCGCAATTCGCAACGGTATTGAAGCCAGCCGTTTGCGGCGCGAAGTAAATCTGATTCGTCGCGAGCGTTCCCAACAATTCAGCTTTGATCAAATCATCGGCCAGTCGCCGGCAATTCGCGAGATGCTCGCGATGGCTGAGAAGGTCGCTGAAAGCGAAGTGTCTTCGGTCCTGTTGCAGGGCGAATCCGGCACGGGCAAGGACCTGGTCGCCAAAGCAATTCATTATCATTCGAATCGCGCCGAAGGACCATTTGTCGCGATCAACTGCGCGGCGCTGCCCGGCACCCTGATCGAAAGTGAATTGTTCGGTTACGAGAAGGGCGCTTTTACCGATGCCAAGGCGCGCAAGGAAGGCATGTTCGAGCAGGCCGAAGGCGGGACCCTGCTGCTCGATGAAATTGGCGAGCTGGAACTAAGTCTGCAGGCGAAACTTTTGCGCGTGCTGGAAGAAGGCGCCTTCCGCCGCGTGGGCGGCTTGAAAGATATTCCGTTTGATGCCCGCATCATTGCGGCTTCAAATCGTGATTTGAAGAAGGAGAGTGAGGTCGGTCGCTTCCGATTAGATCTTTATTATCGCTTGTCAGTAATCCAAATCGACATTCCATCTTTGCGTGAACGTGGTGATGACGTTCTGTTGCTGACTGAACATTATATTCAATCATTCGGCGAAAGGTTGCGTAAACGCATCACCGGAATCAATTCGGAAGTGGCCCATGCGTTTCGTCATTATAGTTGGCCGGGAAATGTCCGCGAGCTCCGCAATGTGATCGAGCGTGCCATGATCCTGGAAGATGAAGAGGTCATTACCATGAAATATATACCTCGCCCCGTTTCAGGCGGGCCGGGAGCGGCGGAGCGTTTTCATCCGGACGGCTCCGGACGTTCGGAGCTGTTTCAATTGCCCCCGGGCGGCGTGTCTCTCGACGAAGTCGAGATGTCACTGGTTCGCCAGGCGATCGAGCGCAGCGGCGGTAACCAAACAAAAGCGGCCGAACTGCTCGGCATTTCGCGCGATCAGCTTCGCTATCGATTGAAGAAGTTGGAAGAAGCGAACGCACTGCCGCAGGCCGTGGCTTGAGTACTCCTCACATTGGTAGTTTGGCGAAGAAACAAATTTGGCCCGCCTGGCTGCGGGGGTGAGTGGCACATACTTCAGTCTGTGAGTTGTTCCCGCACAGACTAAAGCCTGTGCCACTTCTTTCAGCCTATGTGAGAGACAGTAATTTGTTCCGGTGACTTATCAGCTCCTGGCCGCTCTGCGGTCATTTCCCGAAAGACTCCTGAAGCGGGCTTGGGTTATCATGGGGTCGCGGTTGACCTCAAAAAAAAGATGCCCAGGACGTTGCCGACAAGATCGGATACCGAAAGCGCTGCATACAGCGACGAACTGGAGCGCTCACTGAAAGAACTCGCGGACATCAAATTCGCGCTCGATCAATCCACCATCGTAGCGATCACCGACCAGCGGGGCATTATCAACTATGTGAATGATGCCTTTTGTCGCATCTCGAAGTATTCACGCAAAGAGTTGATGGGCCAGGATCACCGCATCATCAATTCCGGATATCACTCAAAAGCGTTCTTCCGCGATCTGTGGACAACGATTGCCTCCGGTCAGGTATGGAAAGGCGAGCTTAGAAACCGGGCCAAGGACGGCACCATCTACTGGGTCGACACTACGATCGTTCCTTTCCTCGATGAGAGCGGCAAGCCCTACCAGTACGTTGCGATTCTTCACGACATAACGAACCTCAAACTCGCCGAGGAACAAATTCGCCGTCAAGCAAACCTTTTGGACAAGTCCCAGGATGCGATCCTGGTCCGCGACATGGACGACCGGGTGATCTATTGGAATGAGAGTGCCGAGCGCATGTACGGCTGGCGCGCTGAAGAAGTAATGGGAAGGCGCCCGGCAGACATTTTTTTCGAGAATGTGCCTGCCGAATTCGAAGAAGCGCAGCGTCTTCTGCTCGAAACGGGCGAATTCCGCGGAGAATTCACTCACGTGACGAAGGATGGACAGCAGTTGCTGGTGGATTGCCGCTGGACGCTGGTGCGGGATGATGAAGGGCGGCCAATCCAAAAACTGATCGTCAATAGGGATGTTACGGAAAAGATAAGGATGCAGGCGGTATTACAGCGCGCGGCGCAAATTTCACTGGTGGGCGAACTGGCCGCCGGGTTGGCGCACGAAGTGAAAAACCCGCTGGCCGGCATCCAGGGCGCAGTCGACATCCTGATTCGCCGGCGCGATCGAAACGATCCCGAGCGCGAAGCTCTCGAAGGTATTCGCCATGAGGTTACGCGCATTGACGGCACTGTGCGATCGCTGCTCGAGCGCGCGCGACCGCGGGCCGTCAGCACGAGTCACAGTTCGTTAACGGAACTGGCCTTGAAAGCGGTCACTGTGGCCCGTTCCCAGGCCATCAGTGCGGCAGCGCGTGGCCGTCGCATTCAGGTGGAGTTTGAGGCCCCGGCCGAGGACATCGTCCTTGAAGCGGACGCGCCGCAGATTGAAGACGCCGTGCTGAATCTGATTATCAATGCAATTGAAGCGATCGAAGACGAAGGTCGCATCACAGTGAGCATTCGCCAGCAGGAAGCTGAGGACATAGGCGAGGAAGCTGTCATCGAGGTTGAGGACACGGGTCATGGAATCAGCGAAGAAGATCTGGGCCGCATCTTCAATCCTTTCTTCACCACCACCAAAGGCGGCACCGGCCTGGGTCTGCCGGCCGTCCGCCGAATCGCGCGCGCTCACGGAGGACGAGTTGAAGCTATCTCAACTCTTGGCGAAGGCTCGATCTTCAGAATCCATTTGCCTTTGAATAACCCGGGCGCCAATTAGTGACCGTCCTTCGGACCTCAACTTATCAGGGTGCCTTCGCTTCTTTGCGGGAAATAACTTTTCCGTGCAGGAGTTTTCACGCAAAGGCGCAGAGCCCGCAAGAAAAGCGCAAAGCAAAACATTAACAGGAAGTCGGTGAACCTCACGCTGGAATGCGTGCGCTTCGCTTGGCTGCGCAAACTTGCTCACCACGTGCGCGAAAGCTCGCAAGACATCATGTCTGAGTAGGCAAACTGCCCTGAACTTAGCTGGCACATACGTTGCCGCTTTCATGTTCGTTATGACGAGGATTCTAGACGAGAATGAGGCGTGGGACGTGTTGCGGCGAGGGAAACTGGGTC
>DATISD010000031.1:0-4423 GCA_035469005.1 Pyrinomonadaceae bacterium
GCGTGACCGAGAACCGTCGTGAAACCTCTCTGGCCATCGGCCCGAAGACCCATCCCAGGGTAACCAATTAATGCTGCTTCGCTGACCGCCGCGTAACCTTTCCCGCCGGGCAACCTAATTGTCAGAGGAGGCGCCACCCACTCGCCGTGACTCACGTCCTCAATCGTTTTCTTCTGATGGACCCCTTCGTAATGCCCTTCAAAATCATGAAACCAGACGGTGCAGCCCGTGGGAAATTTAAAGAACGTCGCTTCGTCAGGAACCCGAGAGCCGCTGCCGGAAATAACCCACCGAAAGCCGACGCCATCATTGAAAGCACGGACTTCCATCACGTAATCGGTTTTGCTCGGCGGGTGTGTGATCCAAATCCGCGCGCCAACGCAATTGTTTACCGCTGCTGAATGGATACCGCGCGTTGAGTACTTTTCGGAAATCCGATAACGCTCGATCTTGCTGATCGTGCTGTCGCGACAGAGATCGATGCCATTCAGAAGGAATGCGAGCCGAGACAACTCGACGATAGAGCGATCCGCGCGGGTTATCCGGTACTGTAATTGAGCGCCGGTCGTAACCAGGACAAATTGAAGCTTTGAGTTCGGACTTTTGAAACTGATTACTTCGCCAGCCGCCTTCACGTTTCGCAGAATGCCGAGCACGGCCGGCGCAGCGACGGCGGTCGAGAGAAACTTGCGGCGCGAGACGCTACTTTGGAGTGCGCCGGCAGAGCGCAGCGGCGACGGCGCTTTGGATTTGTCTGTTTGAGACCGGTGGGAATCTGACTGCGCGTCAAGCGGTATCAGTTTGGCGATTTCTTTCACAGCTAGGTTACCTGCGCGATGGCTGTGTAAAGCTGGTTTCCACACAGAGTAAAGGATTTCCAAAGCGCCGTCGTCATTGCGTTGCCGGGTGCTCTCCAACTCAATTCGCTTTCCAACTCATTGGTTTCGGTTTGTAACCAACACTCGCCGCGCCTAATTCCTCATTCATGATCAGAAAAGCGCCCAGGCCGTGAAAATCATTCACGTTTCGCTTGCGCGCCAGGTAGTACGCCAGGTCACTGACATTAGTGCCTTCACAAATATCGATCAGGTTGGTCATGCCATCAGCGTCCTTTGAAAGTTTTGTCAGGACGCCTCGATAACCTTTTTGCGCCACGGCCTGGTAACGCTTCGGCAGATAGCCGCGCTTCACCCCCATCCAAATCATGTAGCTGTACATGCTCGAGCTCGAGGTTTCCAACCAATTCCCTTCCACGTCGCCCTTGTCGACCACCTGATACCAAAGCCCAGTCATCGGATCCTGATATTTCTCATAAGCCTGCGCGAGCTGCTGCACAATTTTTATCAAGTCATTTCGCTGCGGATGGTTCTTCGGCAAAATGTCGAGGATTTGAATGAGCGTCATCCCAAACCAACCGATCGCGCGGCACCAGTGATAGGCAGAAGTGTGCGTCGTTGGATTGGCCCAGGGCTGCGCCCCGCTTTCATCGTAGGCGTGCCAAAGCAAACCTGTCGCCGGGTCATTCAAGTGCTTGTAGTAAATAAGGAGTTGCTTGGTTACCTCATCGTTCGCGTAGGCGCTGTCACCAAACATCCGGCCGTAACGTGCCAGAAAAGGCAGAGACATGAACACCCCGTCCGCCCACAGCTGCCATTGCCGGCTCTGCGTGTCCGCATGCCAGAACCCGCCATCCTTTGTTCGCGGATAAGTATTGAACACTTTGCGAATGTTGCCGGCCGCCAGTTTGTATTTCTCCTGTTTCGTCTCCTTGTAAAGAATCAGCAAAAGGTTGCCCGGCAACATGTAGTCGAGCGCATTGATCGGTCTATTGATCGTGCCATTGTCGTCGATGTGTAAATCGATCCAGGATTGAATGTGATCCAGATAACGTTTGTCTTTGGTCCTCAGATAAACCAAATAGACACCATAAAGATAGAGCGACTTCGCGTAACCCCAGCCTTTCAGCGAATCAGCTGTTGGGTAACGCCTCATCGTCGATTCGACCAGGGCGACGGACCAATCGGTAGCTGCCGTGGCCGTCAGACCGATTCCGCCCGGAACAGCGATGCGTGAGGAGATTGCCATGGTCGGTGAAGAGACAACTATTGTGATGAGCATTCCCGGGCCGAGCAAACGTCTTCGCTGTAGCTTCATCATTTGACCTCCGGATTGATCACAAATGAGTTGTCATCCCAGTTCACTGTCACTGTCGTTCCATCAGCAAATGTGGTTCGCTCTTTCCGATAGTTAGGGCCGAGGAATTCGTGCTTTACCATCTCTATCAATCCTACCCGCTTATGCAACGCCATCATGGTCCGCATTAACGCCAGATTCTTTTCGTCAGTCGGGGTGATTGGTAATTCGGGAACTCCCCCATTCAAAATTCCGCGTAAAAGGCTCTGCTGATCGCGGGGGCCGTAAGAAATAATGACGGCGTCGTGATACACGAGGTTATAGAGAGGGACTAGAATCGCCTTACTACCGCCACCAGATTGATTGATCACGTCGACGTAGGGAATCACCCAATCAGCGCCAGCTTCGGTGGCTACAATTCCAAGATTCTGCCGCGCCCAGTTCATGCACGCGATGCGGCCGGCCATCGCCTCGCTGCGCGTCGTCGGATGTTCGCGAGTGAAGTCGGCATCGGGAGGAACGTAGCCAATCACATCGAGATAGATTCCCTGCGGCCTGATGCCATGATCGAAGAACAGCTGGTAATTTTTCACCAGGTGACCCAGCCAGAAACGATTGTTGAGGTATGCCTGCTTTCCACCATCCCAGTGCCGCATCATGGGGATATCGCCCAACTTCGAGTCGCCGAACCGGCTGCCCGGGAACGCCTGTGGTGGAACTCTGGCATCCTCTTCACGCACCGCGAACTGCGAATCAAAAGAAGGAGCGTCGAGGTAATAATCGCGATATTGATCGTGAAGAATGTACGGATAGTCCAGCGCGCGCGCCGCATCAACCAGGCGTTTGAAGCCTTCCCAACCGCCTGCCTTCTCGGGCGGTGGCAGTGAATCAGGGTGTTGCCGGTCATAGCCGAGATGCGGCCAGCCGGAAATGAAAACCAAAACCCGATCGAATCCTCGAGACTTCAGCTCGCGCAGTTGTTTTGCGCGTTCGTCAAAAGTGGTCAGGCTGTAATTTTTCGCAGAGTCTTTCGTGTCATACCGGTCGCTATCAGGACTCATGTTGCGCAGAATGCTGACTCGCGTTTGCGGGGCGCCAATCAAATCGTTAACGGAAGGAGTGCGCGCAATCTTTTCTTTTAGAGAAACGAAGAGCCCGCTATCCATCACGTAACGGCGGTAACGCTTGGCGAGATCGACATAGTTCGCATTAGCGAGGAAAACCATGCGCGCGGTACGCGGATAGTTGAAGCGATTCAGCTGGGCGTTCCAACGGGGCCCGATTACCGTGGGCCCTCCCGCGGGATGCTCAAATTGATAGGCGGCATCGTCAGGTGTTTCGACGATAATCATCATCGCCGACTTCCCTTTTTGAAATCCCCACCACGACATCGACCACGATTCGATAACGTGGCTTTGCAGCAGGCTGTGGTCCGTTGTCGCAATCTTTCCTTCAGGCGTGATGGAACGAATGGGGTAATACTCTTTGGGCCAATTACGCGGCAGCAGCGTGCCGCGGCCGTTGCTCAGCAGTGTGTAATCGACGTCCCGCGCATCGAGTGCGCCTGGCCAATCCAACCGCCGCAGCGATGTTTCCTGTTCGCTGGCCGCAACGTCGAGGACCAGGTCTTCGTCGCGACCCTCCAGACAAACCGTGAGAAATACAGTCAGACCGAGCTTCGTCGCATTGTGAGACCAGTCCGTGAGACTAATCTTTACCCCGGCTTTGAAACCGGCGTCATATGGTGCGATCTCGATTTTCCGGGCGTCGGCAAGCCCCATCGCAAATTCCTCCGTGCTGGTTTTCACCAACATGTCGTGCGGCGATGAAGCGACGGTGGCCCACCGGGCTGATCCAGTTTCGATCACGATCCCCAGATTCCGGTCGTTGAGGGTGACCTTGTTCTTCTTGCCGGCGATGATCCAGTTTCCGTTCTGGTGCGAGACGGTAACCGGGATACCACCCCATTGGTCGCGAGAGGGTGTTTGCGCGCTAATTGAGAAAGAGAAAAGCAAAATGAAGAGGACCGCATGAACAGGTAGTGAAGATTTGGAGTGTGGCGGCAAGCAAACGGGATCGCCAGCGCGGCAGCCGCGCTGAGGTGATCGTAGCGCGACGCCGCTTTGGATCGGCTGGGATAGATAAGACAAAAATCCAAAGCGCCGTCGTTGCCGGCGCACTCCAAGTTGTTCCTGCTTCATCGTTGGGCTTGTCTTGCTGTGGTGACGTCAGGACGAATCAGCCGGCTGCGATCTGCCAAGTCGAGTGCCGGCACCTTAGCCATCGTCAA
>DATISD010000032.1:0-3428 GCA_035469005.1 Pyrinomonadaceae bacterium
GTTCTTGAATCTCGAGGCGATGCGCGGCCAGCGAGTCCTGGAGATTGGCTTAGGCTCAGGATTCTCTCTACATCGAATTGCCGAAGTCGCCAACGATACCTACGGTCTCGACTTGTCGGCAAACACGATTGAGTTGAATCGTGCGCGCGACCGTCACTTCAATCTCGGGTTCAACTTGATCAATGCCTCGGCGACCGAGATTCCGCTGGCGGACAACTCACTCGATTTCGTAGTCAGTGTCGGTTGCCTGCATCACATTCCGAACATCGCCCAGGCCGTTGACGAGATCCATCGGGTGTTGAAGCCGGGCGGCACTTTCAAGGGCATGGTCTACAACCGGCATTCGTATCGTTATCACGTTTACATTCCGCTCAGTCGTCGCCTGAGTTCGCAATGGCAGCGGAAAAGCCGGCAGGATTGCGTCAACGAAATGTATGACGGGTCGGGCAATCCTTACGGCACAGTCTATTCCAGGAGCGAGATTTCCAGATTGTTTCATAATTTTCAAATCCTGGATTTTCATACTGAGAACTTCGTTGGGGAAGAAATGCTGCCGGTTTATGGCGATCGAATTCCGCGAAATGTTTGGTTGAAGACGCTCGGGAAAATCGCCGGACTGGATCTCTATTTCACTGCCCGAGCCAGGAAATGACGATGACCCGGCGGCTGAATATTCTAATCCTGTACGTATCGAATCAATATCCGATGCGAGCGACGTTGTGGGATCAGCTCTACTGTTTTCGCCGCTACTCTGACCACAACTGCTTCTATCTGAATTTCTCGTTGCGCCGCGTTCCGTGGTACCTCAGGCGGGTTAAATTCGACCTGATCGTTTTCGGCACACTCTTTCTGGCGACCCGAGCTGACGATGAATGGTTCAGGGATCCGCGGGAACGAGCGCAGCCGTTGAAATCGTTCGACGCCGTCAGGATTATTTTTCCTCAGGACGAGTATCTGCGTACTGACATCCTCGCTGATTTCATCAACGAATTTTCAATTGACCGGGTCTTTTCTCTCGCACCCAAAACCGAATGGCCGAAGATTTACGATCGAGTCGACACGACCAGGGTAAAGCTTTCCAATGTCCTCGCCGGTTACCTGGATGACGCAACGGTCAAACGCATTGAGAGGCTGGCCGGCGAAAACCTGCCACGAGATCTCGATCTTGGTTATCGCACCTGGCGCGCTGCTCCGAACCTCGGCCGGCATGGATTCCTCAGAAAGCAAATCGCCGACGTCTTCCAGGCAGAAGCGCCGAAACACAATTTGAAGATTGATATTTCAACGCGCAAAGAAGACACGCTTTGGGCTGACGCCTGGTACGAGTTTCTGCTGCGCTGCAAATACACCATCAGTGTTGAAGGCGGCGCCAGCGTTCTGGATCGAGACGGGTCGATTCAGCGAAAGACTGAAAGCTACTTGTTGGAACATCCCGCCGCTCCTTTCGATGAGGTTGAGCAGGAATGTTTCCCCGGTCTCGATGGGGGATTACGCTATGTGGCGATTTCACCGAGACACCTCGAGGCGTGCGCCACTCGCACGTGTCAGGTTCTGGTCGAAGGCGAATACAACTACGTCCTGGTTGCGGGCCGGCACTATATTGAATTGAAGCGCGACTTTAGCAACCTCGAAGAGGTCCTGGAGATCCTCGAGCAGGACAAACTCCGCAAAGAAATCACCGACAACGCGTACCGCGACATCGTCGAGTCGGGCAATTACGCTTATCGCAGTTTTGTCGATCAGGTCCTGAGAGAATCAGTGCCCGAACTCCAGCAAGATTCAGGCGAACGCTCAGACTTATGGTCATCTCTGATCTATCATTGGATGCGAATGTCGGATTTCCTCGCCTGGGTTCAGGTCGCGCTAAACCTTCATTCTTTTGGGGCCCAGGCGCGCAACAAGACACGGCGCCTGTTAGCTGCGCTCTTGTCCGAGGAAACCGTAGTATCCGTGACAAAACGCGTTCGCCGGAACGGAAGCAAGTGATTATCGAGTGCCCGTCGCGCGCGATAGTCAATCCTGAATCTTTCTGGCAAACTTGAGGCAATTTATCTTCAATTTACTTAGATTGGAGTCATTCGAACCCTGATGGCTAAGCTGGAAAATTCCCGAATATTGGTAATTGGCGGCGCCGGTTTCGTCGGCTCGCACATCGTCGACCAGTTGCTCGCTGAACCGGTGCGCGAAATCGTCGTGCTGGACAATTTTGTGCGCGGCACCCGCGCCAACCTGGCCGCAGCCGTTAAAGATGCACGAGTCCAGGTAGTTGAGGGCAGCATTCTGGATCGCGAACTGCTCGCTGAACTCATGCGCGGCACCGACTACGTTTTTCACCTGGCGGCGCTGTGGCTTTTCGAATGTGTCTATCAGCCGCGTTCGGCCCTGGACGTTAACATGGTCGGCACGTTCAATGTCGCAGAAGCCGCACACGAAGCGGGTGTCCGGAAAGTTGTTTACTCGTCATCGGCTTCGGTTTATGGCGATGCCTTGTTCACGCCGATGACCGAAGAGCATCCTTTCAATAATCGCACCATGTACGGCGCGACCAAGATTGCGGGCGAACAGTTCTTTCGTGTCTTCCATGAACAGCATGGGTTGGATTACGTCGGGCTGCGTTACATGAACATCTATGGCCCACGCATGGATTACAAAGGCACCTATGTCAGCGTGATCATGAAAGTGCTGGATCGCATCGATGCCGGCCAGGCGCCGGTAATCTTCGGCGACGGATCTCAGGCATACGATTTTATTCACGTAGAAGATGTCGCGCGCGCGAACATCCTGGCCCTCAGGTCCGATGCAACCGACTCAAATTTCAATATCGGCATGGGCGTCAAGACGACGATTAATGAATTGGTTGCGCTGCTGCTGGAGACCGCCGGTTCTGATCTGAAGCCGGAGTATCGTCCGCAGGAACAGATGTTTGTTACCCATCGGGTCGGCAGCACCGATAAGGCTGAGAAAGAGCTGGGATTTACTGCACGCGTTCGCCTGGAGGAAGGCCTGCGCTCAGTTGTGGAATGGCGGCGGCGAGATCAGCAAGCCGTCGACGAAGCTCGCAAACTTACGGTATCGATCTAATGAAAGTTCCCATTACTAAACCTTTCTTTGGCCCGGAAGAGCTCGAGGCCGTGCAAAAACCGCTGGAGTCCGGCTGGGTTGTGCAGGGCCCGTACGTGAAAGAGTTCGAAGACGCGTTCAACGGATTCACCGGATCCCGATTCTCTGTCGCCACCAGTTCATGCACGACAGCACTACACATAGCGGTGGCCGCGCTGCAATTGAAGCCAGGCGACGAAGTAATCGTGCCGGCATTTACCTGGGTTTCGACCGCTAACGTGATCGAGTACATGGGCGCAAAGCCGGTCTTCTGCGACATCGAACTCGAGACTTTCAACATGGATGTGGGGCGCGTCCCGGAACTCATT
>DATISD010000033.1:0-2513 GCA_035469005.1 Pyrinomonadaceae bacterium
GGCGCTACCCAGAACAACCATAGCTGCGAAAGCGCCCAGCCACCGACAAAGATCGCCGGTCCGGTGCTGCGCGCCGGATTCACGGACGTGTTTGTCACCGGTATGCTAATCAGGTGAATTAGTGTCAGACCTAAACCGATGGCGATCGGTGCCAGTCCTTTTGGCGCTCGTTCGTCCGTCGAGCCGAGGATGATCATCAGAAACATGAATGTCAGCACGGCTTCGGCGGTCAGGGCTGCGACCAGCGAATATCCTCCCGGCGAATGCGCAGCGTAACCATTCGCGGCAAATCCTCCGGCGAGGCTGAAACCCTCTTTGCCGGAAGCGATTACATACAGCACACCGGCGCCGACAATCGCCCCAAGCACTTGCGCGACGATGTACGGCAATACATCCGTAGCTGGAATTCGCTTTCCCGTGAATAGTCCGATCGTGACCGCGGGATTCAGATGACAACCTGAGATGTGTCCAATGGCATAAGCCATCGTCAACACGGTCAGGCCAAAGGCCAATGCGACTCCCAGAAAACCGATCCCAACATTCGGAAACGCAGCGGCCAGTACCGCGCTGCCACAACCTCCGAATACCAACCAGAATGTTCCGAGGAACTCTGCTGTCGACCGTTTAGTAAGTGACATACGATCTCCTTTCTGACTAAGGTTGCGCACCAGTTTGATCGTGAGAGATTGGCCTTTAGAGTGGCCTGGTTACTAGATCCAAACTGATACTCAGACACAGCTTTACGGGAACGCATATAAGCAATACGCATGCCCGCCCACAAGTTGAGAATCGGACCGCCGAAACCGGAAGATTGCCGTATTAATGAAGCGCTAACATCGCCGCGCGTTTTAAAGCGAAGGCCCAGAATGCGCGAAGGTTCTTGTCTGCCCGCGAGATTTCACCCAAAGTTTGTGTGATCTTGCTCGATAGATCGTAGTTTGAAAGTGAGGCGGCGAGGGAGAAAACCGTTGTGGCGTGGCAAGTTCAACTGTGAATTGACCGCACATAAGTGATTACTGCTGGGCTGTTCCAGTCTTGGCGATCATCAATGGGTTCGCTTCCATCTCGCGGCGATAGAAAACACGCGGGCGCTGCACGCTGCGCTTTTCGGGATCGGCGATCTTCTGTTCGCCTTCAGTGAAAGCAATGTTGATCCCGAGCCCGCGGCTTTCTCTCATTTTTTCTTCCTGCATCTGCGGCACGCGTTCGGTCGCAAAATCCAGCCATTCCCGCGCGTTGACGATGCCATCTTTCGGTTCATTGTCCGCCACGCCTGACTTCAATCCTTCTTCGACCAGCGCGTAAGTCAGCAGGCCGTGTCCGAGTTGAGCTGCTTCGAGCGCCGCCTGATAACTTTGCGCCGCGGTGAGAATGTACATGCCCTTTTCGTAAGCGAGTTGGGCCAGCCCTTTCGAGTTCATGGGACCGCGCCGCTTTTCTTCGGCTTCCAGAGCCTGGCCTGAATTGCAGGCGTCGATCACCATGAGCAGCGAGCCGGCGGCGATTCCTTCGACTGAATCTTCCAATTCCTGATCCGAAATGCTGTGCGCCAGGATCGTCTTCAATCCGCTTTCATCCAGCGCGCCGCGCTCTCCGGTATAGCCCAGATCGTGCGGCAGCAGATAAAAACGCTGGCCTTGGGCGGTGCCGTGCCCGGCAAAGAAAATGATCACTGCGTCTTCAGGTTCCGCGCGCTTCAATCGATCGAAGGGACCCGCTTTCAGCGTCGGCGCCCCGGTCTCTCCCGACAGCCGCCGCAAAGCAGCGAGAATATTTGCCTTCGTCGCTTGATCGTTTAGCAGAGGAACGGTTTCGACATGAGCGAACCTGGCGAGTTGCTTCTGTTGGCGCTGAATTTCTTCGGCGAAACTGTTTGCGTCGGCCACCGCATACTTCAAATTGTATTGAGAGTTGGCATACTCGTTGACACCCACGGCGATGACCCACGCCGTGCCCGCACGCTTCAAGCCATCGGCGCCGGTCAGTACCAGGTTTGCGTCTTTGCTCTTAACGTTGTCGGTGTTGAACGCATAGGCAGTTAACCTATTCGCACCGGCGATTACTGAAATCTCTTCTTCAATTGATGCGGTCGGCTGTCCTTTCAAAGCGTCGCCGTGCCAGACCCTCACCAGCGAACCATTACGAAACAGGCGTACGTCGCGTGCGCCAGTGCCTTGTGAATGATCTTTATCTGCGGGAGCGTCAGCAATGTCGATCTTGACTTTGACTGTGCGGGTGGAAATATTTTCGGTTGCGCCGCCGACTGACAACTTCACAATCGGCTGCCGTCGATCCTTCCGGGAAATGTCCTGGGCCACATGCGGCCGCTTGCCGGCGAATACTTCTGACAATAGACCGGGGTAATAGTACTCATTGAAGAACCACTCAACCGGCGCCACATTGAATGTGTCCTGGTTATAGCGCCAGAGGATTTGGTTCCACGATTGCGGCGTACCGTCAAACAAGCCTTCCGGAGTTACCACCATCCATTCGCCGCCGTCGTCCAGAGATAT
>DATISD010000034.1:0-1537 GCA_035469005.1 Pyrinomonadaceae bacterium
GAAGATGGCCACGGGCCAGCCCTTCGCGCCGGTGCTGTTAAATATCCTGGTTACGTCTGTGTGCGACATGCGTTGCACGCATTGTTTCTTTACGGATGAGCTCGACGATCGTCCACGCAAGAAACTTCAGATGAAGACGCACGAGATCGATCGCATCGCGCAGACCCTCGGCGGGAATCTCGGCGTGTTGATTCTTGCCGGCGGCGAGCCGTTTACGCGCAAAGACCTGCCGGAGATCGTCAGTTCGTTCTATCGTCACAACAATCTCGAATCGGTTTACCTGATGTCGAACGGCCAGATTCAGAAGCGAATCTTTCCCGACGTGACCCGCATTCTTGAGGAGTGCCCGAACCTGAACGTGACTGTGGCAATGGGCATCGACGGTTTGCAGCAGCAGCACGATAAGATTCGGCAGAAGCCGGGTTCCTGGTCGATCGCGATCGAAACGGCGCGCGAGCTGAAAGCGATGAAGAAGCAGTATCCGCGGCTCGACCTGCAAACCTGCACGTGCTTCATGCATTCGAATCAGGACACGATTTTTGAGTGGTACGATTTTCTGAAGCACGACTTGAAGCCCGACAAGGTCAACTTCAATTACATTCGTCCGCCCTCGGCCGATCCAATCGAGCTGGACATCGATCTGACTCGGTACGCGAAACTCGCGCAGATGATCGATGACGATTCGCGTCACGCGGCGATCAAGAACAACTACGGCGGCAAGGCCGGCTTCTTCAAAGCGGCGATCGACATCTACATGCACGGCCTGATCACGAAGACTCAGGAAACCGGAGCCGCGCAGTTAACTTGTTATGCCGGAACAGCCGGCGCGGTGATTTACGATGAAGGCACGCTGTCCTCGTGCGAGAACCTGGCGCCGATCGGGAACCTGCGCGATCACGATTGGAACTTCCAGGGACTCTGGCTCTCGCCGGCGATGAAGGAACGGCGCAAGCACGCGGCGAACGGGTGCTTCTGCACCCACGAGTCGAACTGCTATTACCCGTCGTTGCCTTTCAATCCGAAACACTTGATCAAAATCAAGAAGTTGGAGCGCGAGATGAAGAAAGCGGCGCGCGAGTCGGAGGCGCAGGTCGATCAGCAGCCTGACGGAGTTGCAGTGAAAGTGTAGTATCGGTCAGAACCGCCTGCGGTAGCGGGCGGTTAATTTTTAGCTTGCGATCTTTTGGAATCAAATTGTTAACGGCCCGCTACCGCAGGCCGTTCTGACATGAACTCAAACGGTCCCAAAATACTCATCATCTCTTCCGACACGGGCGGCGGGCATCGCTCGGCGGCGGCGGCGATTGTGGCCGGCATCGAAAGCTTTGTGAAAGGTGAGTCGTATGCGATTCGGGTCGTGCGCGCAGTCGAAGAGTCTCATCATCTGGCCGCGAAACTCGTCGCCATTTACAACTGGCTGCTGCGAAACAAGCAGCACTGGATGAAGTATTACTACTGGCTGATTAATCGGTTTCGGCCAGAGACTCGCGAATTCTTTTATAAGCGCACGGTTGGCTATGTGGCCGGGCAGTTTCAA
>DATISD010000035.1:0-4201 GCA_035469005.1 Pyrinomonadaceae bacterium
ATCGTTGCGTAAGACAGAAAGTAGAGTGACAGTTGAATCAACATCGACGGTCATCTTCTTTCCGTTGACGTTGAGCGTAGTGACTTTGGTCATAAACACCTCCGGCGCTAGCGTTCACTGGTTGGTTGGAAACCAATTATAACTCCGACTTTGCGCGATAGGGAAAATGATGATTAAATCGCGGCACCTCGATCTGAAGCATCAATACTTATGAATCTGAAAGTCATTTTCCTGTTCGCAATCTTTTCCTTCATCATGGTTGCCGGCATCGCCTCGTTATCGGTGTTCTCACAAAGTCAGGACACGGCATGGACGAAACAGGAGACGCCGATACGTAATCAAATCAGGGGCCTGCGCGATTTACCCGACGATGTGCGAGCGGGGACAACCAAACAACTGGCGCTCGATATTCGCGCGCTGCCAAAGTCGGCACACAAGTTAGCCCTGGCATACGCTTTGGCGAACCTCTCGACCGAAGGGGATTTCGGCCGCGATACCCTGCAGGACGTAGCCACTACCCTGGCTGAAGCATTGCGCGAGCAGCCCGTGCCGATGAATGGAAAAGATCCTGCCGGTGAATACGTCGAGCTGGCGACGCTGGCCCGTTACGAGCACGTGAATGTGTCCTCCGACAATCCGCAGTATGTGGCGGCCCTTGCGCGCCTTGAGAAAGACGATGAAGCGCGGCAACAGGGTGACTTTACCTTGACCGATTTGCAGGGAAAGAGTTGGACGCTGAAGTCTTTGCAGGGAAAGGTCGTGCTGGTTAATTTTTGGGCCACCTGGTGCCCGCCTTGCCGAAAAGAGATGCCCGACCTGGACGTGCTTTACCAGCGATTTCAAGAAAAGGGCTTTGTGATTCTGGCAATCTCTGACGAGGGGCCGGATAAAGTAAAGCCGTTCCTGGCGGAGCGAAAAGTTACTTATCCGATCCTGCTGGACCCCGGACGAAAAGTGAACGATCTGTTTCGCATCAATGGAATTCCCAAGAGCTTTGTTTACGATCGGAACGGCAAGCTGGTGGCCCAGTCGATCGACATGCGCACGCAGAAACAATTTCTGGATATGTTGGGGCAGGCTGGTTTGCACTGAGCTCGGCATTAATTCAATAGAAGATGTAGAGATCAGGAGGAACGCATGAATTCGTTTCGCTTCGGAAAACTGTTTGCAGCGACTCTTTTATTAATCCTCTGCGCTTTCGCATCATTTGCCCAACCCGGCCAACTGAATCAACAGCAGCGCGAACTGGCCGACTACATCAAGCAGAATTACACCAAAAGCGAAGTGATGATACCGATGCGCGACGGGGTGAAGCTGTTCGTCTGCATCTATGAGCCGAAGGACAAATCACAGAAGTATCCGATTATGTTCGATCGCACGCCGTATAGCGTGGCGCCGTATGGCCTGGACAACTACAAAACTTCGCTTGGCCCTGATGAGCTGTTCGCGCGCGAAGGTTACATCTTTGTTTACGGTGACGTGCGCGGCCGGTACATGAGCGAGGGTGTCTACGAAGACGTGCGGCCTTACATCCCGAACAAGACCGGCAAACAAATTGACGAAACTACTGACACCTACGACACGGTTGAATGGCTGATTAAGAACGTACCCAACAACAACGGCCGGGTCGGTGTTTATGGGATTTCGTATCCGGGTTTTTACACCTCAATGGCCGGCATCGACGGACACCCTGCGATTAAGGCCATCTCGCCACAAGCGCCGGTCTCGGATTGGTTCCACGGTGACGACAATCATCACAACGGCGCGCTTTTCCTGGCGCAGAACTTTTCCTTCTTTACCGGCTTTGGCCAGCCGCGGCCGAGGCCAATCGCCGACAACAGTTACGTGAAGCGATTCGCGTTTGGCACACAGGATGGCTACAAGTTCTATCTCGCGATGGGTGGTCTGAAAAACTCAGGCGATCTTTTTGAGCAAAAGCTCGGCATGCGCGTCAGGTTCTGGGACGAGATGATGCAGCATCCCAACTATGATCAGTTTTGGAAAGAGCGCAACGTCTTTCCGAATCTGAAAAACATTCATGCGGCCGTGATGACCGTCGGCGGCTGGTATGACAATGAAGATTTATACGGCGCCCTCGGCGTTTATCAAAACGCGGAAAAACTGAATCCCGGCATCTTTAATGTGCTGGTGATGGGGCCGTGGTGTCATGGGTGCTGGGCGCGAACGGATGGTGATTGGCTGGGCACGGCTTATTTCGGAATGAAGACGGGACTTTATTATCGCGAACATTTCGAACTGCCTTTCTTCAACCATTTTTTGAAGGACAAAGGCGACATCTCAGAAATCAAAGAAGTAAATGTGTTCGACACGGGAAAGAATGAGTGGGCCAGTTTAGGAAGCTGGGATCCGGCGACGGCAACTGCCACGCCTTTGTATCTGCGCTCGAGTGGGAAGCTGGTGTTGGGAGACTCATCGCCAGGGACGCCGGCCTTGACTCGATCAACGGCAGGCACGCCGCTTCCTTATGACGAATATGTCAGCGATCCCTGGAATCCTGTTCCTTACACACAGAAGATCACGCTTAACTATCCGCGCGATTTCATGACTGAGGACCAACGTTTTGCCGCGACGCGGCCGGATGTGCTCGTCTACCAAACTGAACCGTTGACAGAAGACATCACCGTTGCCGGGAGCATCAAGCCCGAGTTGTTCATATCCTCGAGCGGCACCGATTCGGATTTTGTGGTCAAGTTGATCGATGTGTTTCCCGATGACTATCAATTTCCGGAAACAGGAAACCGTCTGCCTAACGGCGAACCCGAGCGGGTCCGGCCGCCGCAGGACTCAGCCGTGTCGGTCTTTCAACCCGGTGGTTACCAGATGCTTCTGCGCGGCGAGCCATTCCCGGCGCGCTTTCGCAACAGCTTTGAAAAACCTGAGCCGCTGCGACCGAACATGGTGACGAAGATTTCTTACGTGATGCCCGGCGTAGTGCATACGTTCAAGAAAGGCCACCGGATCATGGTGCAGATTCAGAGCACCTGGTTTCCGCTGGTTGCGCGCAATCCGCAAAAGTTCATGCCGAACTACAAAATGGGCACGGACGCGGATTTCCAGAAGGCGACCGAGCGCGTCTATCACTCGGCCCGGTATCCATCGCGGATTGTTTTGCCGGTGTTGACGAGATAGACGTATGACCATGTTAGAATTCAGGTTATGACGTCTTCCCGATCCTTTCCCTGGCTTATGCAGCCTGGAAGACTCGGGACTTCCGCGACGATGTATCCATCTGTCATTCGAAATAACCCAGCGGCACAAACTACGATCCCAAATCATAAAGAGCTAGATCGCGGCACTTTGCGCGCCATCATTTGTCCGGTAGGTCTGACCGTTGATGAGTTTGTCGCATTATTGTGAGTTGAGCATTGATGGAACTTTGAAAATAACTGAACTGAAAACACCTGACTACGAACGCGTCGCCTCATGCGTTGACGTCGACTACCGCGGCTTTATCGCGATTCACAGCACGGCACTCGGTCCGGCCGTCGGCGGCACCCGCTTGTGGCATTACGAGAACGACGAGGCGGCCATAGAAGATCTGCTGCGGCTGGCGCGCGGCATGACTTACAAGAACGCATTGGCAGGAATTCCTTTCGGTGGCGGCAAGTCAATCATTCTGCGCAATGGCCAGCCGATTGATCGCGAGCAGCTCTTTCGCGCGCATGGCCGCTTCGTAGAGACTTTCAGCGGCCGTTACATCACGGCCGAAGACGTCGGCACCAGTCCCGCGGACATGGAGTTCGTGCGGATGGAGACTAAACATGTCGCCGGACTGCTTGGGCAGTCCGGCGATCCTTCGCCGGTCACTGCGCATGGGGTCTTTCGTGCTCTACAAGCCGCGGCGAAACATCGTTGGGGTTCCGACGATGTCCAGGGTAGAACCGTGGCCCTGCAAGGATGCGGGCACGTGGGGTATTACCTCGCGTCCAATCTTCACCGAGCCGGCGCGCGCTTGATTGCGACGGACGTGGACGCGGCGAAGGTTGACCGCGTCGTAAACGAGTTCGGCGCCGTGGCTGTAGCACCCGAAGAGATTTACGCGAGCGACGCCGATATTTTTGCGCCGTGCGCGCTCGGCGGCATCATCAACGACGAGACTATCCCGCAGTTGAAAGTCGAAATAGTTGTTGGCGGCGCCAACAACCAGTTGTTAGAGCCACGTCATGGGGACGAGCTTCAG